>JBAPXT010000171.1:0-2405 GCA_049284355.1 Sedimentisphaerales bacterium | reverse complement strand
ACAGTAACAGGAGCTGAAACTGTCTCTTAATTCAAAGGCAAATTTGTCTCATTTTTGCTGAAGACGTACACTCACGGGGCAGGCGTGAGAAAACCCCCAAGATGTGCCTAAATGATAAGGAAGCGCTTCGCGATGCTTTTCTAAACAGGTCCCTCCACTTCGGTCGGGATGATGCTTCGCGTCAATTGCGGGGGTGTCTTTATATAGTTAATAACCCGCCGGATAAACCGGAACACAAATTGAAATAATAAGCGTTCCTCTCGCAGGCAACCCACAGCGGAGCCGTGGGCTATATACAACCACTGGCAAGGCCGGTGGTTTTGTGGTGTAGTGAACCTTACCCCGATGGGATAGCAATTTAGTCGTTAGTCGCAGGTTGTTAGTCGGTAGTAAATTGTCTAAAAAACCCTCGCGATAAAAAGTAACCCTCAACGGTAAAGTTAAAGGCTGGCCAAGTGAACCTGCTCAACAATATATCCGTATGATGGCATTTGGGGAAGATTTTGGTATAATTATGGAATTGAAAGGCCTGGTTGCGCAGCCGAGCGTTTAATCCGCCCCGCCTATGGCGGGTAAACTCTGACGGATAAATATGGGAAATCTTGGATTAATGTAAAAATATGGATGCAAATGGTCTTGATATTGCCGGGATTGAGGATGTTCTATCGTGGGGATGGAACGGTAAAAAGCTGGCAGAGGAACTGATTAAACTCGACTATATGACGATTCCCAGTTTGATTGTCAGGCATGAAGGTGATACAGCCCAATGGGCCCCGGTCTTCATGAACCAGCCCGACACCTGGCGGTTGTTAATCGACAAACCGCAGAGCATTGTTGGTTACTGGCATTTTGCCCCGCTGCGCCCTGAAGATTTTGCTGCTGCCAAGCGAGGCTCGCTGCTCGACAGCAATATTACAATCGAAAAAGTTCAATTTTTCGGCCTTCCCGGTTCTTATGATATTTACTTTTCACAGGTATGTATGCATCCTTCATTCAGGAAAAGGCGAGGTGTTCAGTTATTATTCAAAAGTATTTTTCAGCTTGTTGATGACTTGTCCCGCCGCGGGATATTTGTAAGAGAGATATGCGCCAACGCATATACTAATGTTGGCAGGACGCTGTGCCGGAATTTCCGGCTTGAGTACCTGTGCAAACATTTGGAGCGCGGGACGATATACGCAGGGCCGGTCCGCAATCTGGTGGGACACAAGCTGGCAGAGGATTTTCCTGACCTGGTGGAGCGTTATAAAGAACAGGGTTTAGTTTAGCTACAGAGGACAGGCGTCTTCATCAACAAAAGAACAATTTAATTTTAAAATTTTAAATCGGAAATACGGATTTATATGAAATCTCCGATGGTTCGTCTCCCGCAAGTCGGCAATATCATCACAAAGGTTCCACGCGCGGTCTGGCTGAGTCTAATCATTACCATTGCAACGGAAACGGCAATTCAGATTGTGTGGAAATCAGCCGTCCTTTGTGTCCCCCAGTCGGCAGGTTTTCTGGAAACGGTGCGAACGATAGTATGCCGGCCGATGTTCTATCTTCTGCTGAGCCTTTTTGTGGTCCAATTTATCTACTGGATACTTCTGCTTGCCAAGGCCGACCTCAGCTACGTCCAGCCGATTACCGCCTTGAGTTTAATCACGGTGGCCGCCTGCTCAGTTGTGTTCTTCGGGGAAAACGTCAATCTCATACGGATAGCAGGCATTGTCATGATACTTATCGGGGTCTGGCTCATCAGCAAAACCGATCATAACACGATGGTTCCTGATGTTCTACCTTGTGCGGCATCCGGCAAACCATCAGAGACTACGCTATGATAGAACGGCTGCCCGGACTACTACTGGTTCTCGTATCGGTCATCACGGAGGGTCTTGGCCATGTCGCATTCAAGCGTGCGGCGGATTTCGGCCATAACAGCCCGACGGCCATTGCGGTCCTGCGAACGGCCCTGAAACAATACAAATGGGTAGGTTCCGGCGTGGCGTGCTTCGTGGCTGAGGGGCTTTGCTGGAGCTTCGCTCTGAAAACACTGGATGTCAGCCTGGCCTATCCAATCGGAAGCCTGGAACTGGTGGTTATCATGGTACTGTCCCGTGTGATATTGAAAGAGCAGGTCGGTCTGCGACGATGGGTGGGCATCACGCTGATTATCGGCGGTACAATACTGGTCGGTTTAAGCTGATGGCTGGTTTTTGGCCCGAAAAACTGGTTTTGGGAAATGTAAAAATTTGAAAAATATTGATTTTTTACTTGCAAAAAGTAAGTAAGAGTTTAATATTGTTAAATATAAACTCTATTTTATTAAAATTATTTAGGATTATGGCGATGTATGATTATCAGAAAAAGTGAAATAGCCATTATTGGAATAATCGTATTGGCCTTTGTTATTAGTATCTGTT
>JBAPXT010000170.1:0-1999 GCA_049284355.1 Sedimentisphaerales bacterium | reverse complement strand
TGGTAACAAAAATCCCAAAGCTAAAAACCAGCTTATTAATATGCGTTCCATTGTTTGCCCCACGTTCCTGTTTCTTGCGTTCATTGTTATGGTCCTTCAAATCGAATTCATTTTTCACAGTCCCGATAAGTGGAAAAACTATTTTTCGAATTTTATAACGAAGCCTCCGTTTCCCTTAAGTTTTATTTCTAATGGCTTTTCAGGTGTAATCGTGATTTTTTGCATGTTGAACGAACGGTTGTCCGTGCCGTCGGTTATTAGCATTCCTGTTTTAGTATTTTCAAGAAAGGCAAGTTCGAGATTTATACTTTTTTCAACATCTTCACCATTTATACCTGCTAAGTACCAGTTGCTTTTTGACCTCCGGGCGATAACCACCAGCTTTCCGGGAAATCCATCTATAAAGCGGGTATCATCCCAGTATGAAGGGACGCCCCTTAAAAAGTCCTTAACATAATCCGGCACGGACGCCATACCTTTAGGCATTTCAGCAAAGTGTTGTATCCCTGACCAGAAAATCACCGACAGCGCCAGCTCGAAGCCGTTTGTTGTGACACGTTTTTTGCCGGGCACTTCGGAAAAACAAACCGGCGTGAAATCCATAGGGTCGAAAACGTTTCGAGTGAACGGCAGGACACAACAATGGGTCGGTTCAAGATTCGCATCGGCCTGTTCAAAAGTTATATACTCGAATCCTCTTATCGCTTCCATTGTCAACAGGTGCGGGTAAGTCCGCTGCCAACCTCTCGGTATCGTAGCGCCGTGGCAATTGACTAACAGGCCGAACTTGGCTGCATCGTCAAAAACATCCTGATAATACGCCATCATAGATTGTCCATCGCCGCCAAAGAAATCCACCTTTATCCCTTTTATTCCCATCTCTTTCAGTCTGCCAAATTCTTTAACCCGGTCTTCGTGGGTCAGCAGCTTGCTCTTGGGATGATTAGTAGTGGTGTTCCAGTCGCCGGATGAGTTATACCACAGGATTAAGCCCACCTTTTTGGTCTTCGCATAGTCGGTGAGCTCTTTAATTTTATCATATCCTATTTGCGTGTCCCAGTTCACGTCAACCAAGCAGTATTCCCAGTTCATACCAGCGGCAAAATCAATAAATTGTTTCTGCACGTTGTATGTTACAGAACCATCCTTAAGCAGCGCCCAGCTCCAGGAGGCCCTGCCCGGCTTTACAAATGAAACGTCCTTTAGCCTGGCCGGCTCAGCCAAATCAGTCCCTAACGTTGATTCCGCTACTATCTTCAAGCTGTCCCCGATGGCAATAATCCGCCACGGTGTAAACCACGGCAATTTCGATTCGGGGTTTAACGGCCCGCCGGGGAAAACTTCTGCTTCCTGCGGAAAGCCGATGAAGAATTCATTGCCGGCTGAATGTTGTTTTAACCGACAGCCGCAATAATTTCTGTCTGGCGCAGTTTCACTAATCAGCACCCAGTATTTATCGTAGTTAAAAAGCGCAGGGAAAACCCACCCTGCTTTGCTGGCAGTTACCTTGTCCGTTTCAATTCCCTGCTGGTAATGTTCTTCATATGAAGGATTGACCTGGCACCATCCGGACCTCGCTTCTGCCATTGGTTGAATCCATGTTTTTGCACCGGAGACAAAATTAAACGAAGTGGTTTCTTCTTTGATTCTTTTTATATCCTCTGATTTTTCCGGGAAATAATATCGAAACGCAACGCCATCATTTGAGACCTGAAAAATAACATCCATCTTTTTGCCGGAAGCATTTTTCAGATGAAAGGTTCGCTTGTTCGCAGCATAAGAATAATGGTGTTTTTTGCCCTGCAGCATTTCATAATCGGCTTTGATTGCCTCAACGTCTGATGCAGACTCTAACGACAGGCCTTTGGAGAAATCTTCATCCTCTCTGATTATCCCTAATTTAGACTCTCCAAGAATAGGTGTGTCGGAAAATTCAACCCGGTAACAGGCAATTTTGACGTCAGATATCCAAAAGGACACGGAAATCCTCTTATCAGGA
>JBAPXT010000169.1:0-5877 GCA_049284355.1 Sedimentisphaerales bacterium | reverse complement strand
CGTTTGTCTGTGTTATAACTGGCTTGGTGTCGTCGCCGACTTTAGCGCAAAGTTCTCTCAAAAACGGCTCGCTGATGTTTAGCTTGGAAAATCTCTCACAGTTGCTGACCCAGCAGTGATCGTCTCTGTCCATAATTATCATAATAGGCCCCTGCTCGGACAGAACGTCAAAAATCTGCTTGGCTATCTGCTCGTCCAATATACAACTTGGTGAAACCAGCCAGTCCCCTATATCCATTTGATTAACTCCTTTTGGGAGAAAAAATCCTACCGAAAACTTCGGTATAATCCGCCCCCAACTTTTCTTATTTGTGCTGGAAAATAGAACTATTAAAGTGAGTGGCAAATTTATGGGACGTGTCTACGCTATTCTTTTTCCAACCCCTGTTTTCCCCACAAAACTTGTCCGCCGTAGGCGGGGCGGAATCTTGTATTATTTACGGCTCAACCTGTGATTTAAGCCATCCCATCGGAAAATTTTTCCCCGGACAGTCAGTTATTGTTCCTGCTCCCGGCGTAGTATTATGACCGTAAATCTTGCTTTTTGGTATCCCATAGCGGTTTTGCAGAAACCGGACTAATTTCACAAGGGACTGCATCTGCGCAGCGGTAGGCCGCGTTTGATTAAAATCGCCCACTAAACAAATCCCTATCCCGTCTTTATTGGCCCAGTTATTCGGTGTGCCGCCGACATGGGCCCCTGTTATCTGCTTTTGCCACCGGAACGTTACCTCAACCTGCCCGTCGCTGGTGTCACTTCCGTTGCCTATGACAAAATCATATCCGACACCCTGCCAGTGGTTATTTTCCCTGTGCCACTTGTCAAATATAGCAGTATCGCCGTTTTTTGTTCCTGAATGATGTATTATTATAGCCGTCCATTTCTTCTCCACCGACGAAGGCGGCTGCCAGTCTTGCGAAACATTCTCCCCGGTTGATTCTGACCGGCCTTTGGGTGATATTAAAGGTTTTGGTGATGGTTGAACAATCTTACTACTGGGAGTCTCGATACTCTTGTAGCTGGATGATGATGTAATCTGGGGCATCGGCTCCGCGTTATACATACACCCGCTTAGAACAAACAAACAACTGTAAGCAATAAAAATTCTATTAAACATCATTTTAATTATTCTACTTTCTCCGTTATTATTTTCTCGGCATCTTGTTCTTGATTATGTTGTGCCTGCTTTTGAGTTTCTGGCAAAAGTGGCTTTTCTTTATATCTGACCATACGCACCTGATTGCCTCTTTTGTTGAATTCAACCACATCCATATACGACTCCATAAGAAGCAGTCCCCTGCCTCCGCTCTTATAAAGGTTTTCACCGAGTCGTGGGTCTGGCACGGCTTCCGGGTAAAAGCCGGTACCCTGGTCCGTCATAGAAATTTCAACTTTATCTGGACTCACCGAATAGTCAATTGTGACCTCTTTATCAGGGTTCATTTTATTACCATGCTTGATGGCATTAATGAAAGCTTCTTCTATGGCAAGATGAACGGCAAAAATATCCTCCTGGCTGAACTTGTTGGCTTCGAGCTTAGGTAGAATCCACTTGCACACCTCGACAATAGCAGAAGGTGTGCTTTCGATAGCTATTGACCGGCTACTTGGTGTTCTTAACGCCACTAACTTATACCATCCCAAAAATGCCCTTATGTAGTAAATCTGCAAGGGCAAAATTATATCTCAAATTATTGGCCTCGCCAGACCTTAATTATCGGCCAATTCTTTGCCCTTATGAACAAAATAAAAAGATTGTCGCTTAGCCTGTTGTGGACAAACTTTCAACTGCGCTTTCTATATCCTGGTATATATCGAAAATCTTGGTCAGCCGCGTTATTTTGAAAATTTTGTAGATTTTTGGGTCTATACTGCAAAGTTTTAATTGGCCGTCGCGTTCATAAACCTTTTTGCTGACCCTGATTAAAAGCCCTAAAACTGCTGAGGACAGGAACTGGACATTGCGAAAATCTAAAATCAGATTTATCCGCTCTGCTTGCTCGATGACAGACATGATAGCATCTTGAAGTGCCTGAAGGTCCTTCTCTTCGAGGATTCTTTCATCGGTAAAAGTGGCAATAGTTGCGTTCTCGGCGTACTCAACACTTATTTTTGGCTTTATCGACGCCATAACAGTCTCCCTAAAAAGATATTAAACTATTCAGGATATATTACGAAACTGCAGATGTCAAGCTTCGAATTTCTGCAATTTTATATGTTTTGCAACAGAAAAACTCTTGCAGCCCGATGTATGTCGTAGATAATGGACTCGGATATTAAGAGCGTATAACGTAATGAAAGAGACACGGATTAACACTGATTTACACTGTTTTTTTACTTTTAACTTTTGACTTTTTATTTTTTTCCTTATAACCTCTGTGTCCTCTGTGTGTTCTGTGGCTAAAGGGTCATTTAATGCATATTAGCGAATTTCAACAACTGATTTCGAAAAAATACGAAAAACGAGACCGGGAAAGAGGGATCCCCGCCACGTTTATGTGGTTTATCGAAGAGGTCGGCGAGCTTTCCACCGCCCTTGTCTCTAAAGATGCCAAAAACAAGAAAGAAGAATTTGCCGACGTTTTCGCCTGGCTGTGCACACTGGCAAACATAAGCGATGTGGATTTGGAAAAGGCCTGCAAAAAATACACCTCCAATAAGGTCAAGGGCTTCAAGCCGAAGTAAGAACTCTTTCTACCGCAGAGGACGCGGAGATTTATTCTTTAATCACGGATTGAAAGAGAATGCGGGAAATTTTGGCGTTGTGAAACCGAGACGCTACGCGAATGTTTTTTCAACAGCCACAGTAGCTTTGATTTAATAGGTGATGGTTCTTAATTAAACTTTCGGGTTTTCTTGCTGAAGGTTTTCACAAACCGTATAGCCTTTTGCAGTAAGTGTCCAATAATCAAGTTCTTCACGCATCAAGCCTATTTGAACAAACTTATTTAACATCTCACGATATAGTTCTGTATCCTTGCCTGTAAACGCTGAAAGCCGGTTAGAGTAAATCCTACCACCCTCCTGGTCGGCAATAACTAGAAGATATTTTATTTCTTCTTTCGTGAGATTAAGGTCGAGTTCTCTCACAGTGTTCGGGCTGTGTCCGACAAATGATTGTTTTAATATTCCACTTTCAAGAATTCTGTTTTGAACCCACGTCATTTGTTGTTGAACCTTTTGGATTTCCTGTAAAATCCACACCATTCTATCCATATGTGTTTCGATCTTCTTAATTGGGTCATCTGGCCATACGGTTCTTCTGTGCATGTAAAAACCAATAGAAATATCGGCCATTTCATGATAAGCTTCTCCCCTCGAATCTTTGTAAGATATTTCAACACAGAATGTAGTTTCAGGGTACTCTTTCAAAAAATCTGGAGTCGTACCGATATAGTCCTCGATCTCCCTATCGGGTGCGAGGAAAGGCACTTTTTTTTCAATAAATGATATTTTCTCTTTTTGTTGGCTACCTTTACCCCGAAGAATATCTGGTTTGGAAGTAACTTTGACATCATAGGCAGGTTGTTTTCCAAGATTTTTTATTGTGGCGTAGAAACATCTATCTTTCGCGATTAAATCGAAAATCACGTGGGGACGATTTCGCTGTTTTTCAAATTCCATCGACTGCATTATGGCCTGTCTTGCAAGTTCATTCGATTTTCTCGTGCGTTGAACAAGTACTATCGTTGCGATAACATAGATGAAGGTCAAGAGAGTCATTAAAGCTCCTTGATTTCGATTAAGTAGTTCAACTATATTTATTATTGTATTCATTTACTACCCCTTGGCCGATTCCTTAATAATGATGATTTCGTCATGGGCAGGCATTCAAATATATCTCCTGTTTTCTTAAGCCAGTTTGTAGGCGATTTGTTCTTCGAGGATGTCTTTGACGGTCAGGGCGATTATGCTCTTGCCGGACTTCTTGAAAAAGGCCTGTATCTCACTCATAGCATCGGATGAGTAGTCGAACGCAACAAAGAAACCCTTTGTTCTGTCTTCGCGCGTCATAACCGCTTCGAAGGAATCGATATCAGGTCTGCCGACTTTGTCTTTCTGCTTTACCTGTATGGGATACCATACATCCATAAAATCGAGTTCGCCTTTGGTTTTCTTAGGCACGGCAGAGACAGGATAAATACGGCCATCAATACCCATATCGCCGACCTTGGCGACATTCGGCACACCGCCGAGGGCGATAACCGCCCAGTTCTCAAATTCAAAGGGCGGGATTTCCTTAAGCTGCTTTTCGCTCCAAGGCAGGTCACGGACGACAAAGCCACGACCGATTCGCCAGAGTTTTTCATCTTCTTTCATACCGCAGACATCGCGCAGACGCTTTGCCATAACACGGCAGGCAGTCGGCGAAATATCAATGCCAATCCATTGCCTGCCAAGATTTTCAGCAGCAACCAGAGCAGTCCCACAACCGCAAAAGGCATCGAGAACAATATCGTTCTTGTTGCTTGATGAATTAATGATGCGTTCAAGTAAGGGAATTGGTTTTTGTGTTGGGTAGCCGAGTGATTCTATCGCTTGGCTATTCACGGGGGGAATATCATCCCAAGAATCTTGAAGGGGAACACCCTTCATTTCATCTAGATACTGAATTAGTCGCGGCATGCCTGTCTTTGTAAATGCGATTCTACCTTTTGCTATCAATTCGTCAACAGCCTCTTGTGTCCAACTCCAATGGCGACCAACCGGCGGCTCTATAATTCCTTTATCACCAAACTTGCGGGCTGGACCTTCGCCGGGAGCACTACAAGAAACCAATTGATATGCACGACCATCCTTATCCATGTTAGAGTAATGTGATTTGATATAACTTTCGGCATGTGGAACGAACTGTTGATTCCATGTATAGGTCTTGCCTACGACATAATAGAAAATGACATCATGAACGCAACCATACTTTTTCGGGTCATTGTGTGAAAAGTGACGACGCCAGACAATCTCGTTTTGAAACTGATTCTGCCCAAAAATCTGGTCGAGCATAATTTTGACGTAGTGTGAGGCGTGCCAGTCGCAGTGATAATAAAAACTGCCCGTTTTCTTGAGGACGCGGTGCAGCTCGACGCAACGAGGCCGCATAAAGTCGATATATGCCTGCGTTGAGGCGTGGCGGTCTTCGAATGAACGTTTTTCCTTTGTCTCGCCCCAGAAGACCTCATAATTGCGATTAGAGTTAAAAGGCGGGTCGATATAGATAAGGTCAACGCATCCATCGGGGAATTTTTTCAACTGGTCGAGGTTATCGCCGCAATAAATGACGCGGGTATCGATTAGAGAGGATGGTTTGTCGCTCACTGGGGTTTTGCTGGAATTGGATTTAGATTTTTTTGCCATATTTTTCCCCGAATATCCTTAGACCGCCTTAAAGCACTATCTGTCCATTATCCTCTAAACCTCCTTTTTTGTCAATTCTTAAGGTCGGATAATGAAAAATCCCTTTCCACTGCTAAAAATGCCATTTTTCTCCCGCAGCGTCCTAATATCGAAGATGAAACATCGTGTTTCACACATGAAACATCGAAAAGTAAATTGGAATCTTCAAAAAGTAAGTGTGAAAAATGATTTTTCACACATGAAACATCTCATTTCACACTTAATCTGTCGCATATCAAACGTGAAATATCATCTTTCCCGCATGAAACGTGACGTTTCACATATAAAACACGGCAAAGTAATCCGCCTTCGCTCCAAAATAGACAAGAGCTACGGCGGATAAAATTGGGAAAACGGCTCCGCAAATTTGAATCGCTGCACAGATTCGCTGAGGATGGAGAGGACATGCTTATTGTTCCGGTTTGCCGCCGACGCACTTCGAGAGTTAACGAAACTGATTGCGGGGCGTTTGGAGTTTCCAAAAC
>JBAPXT010000168.1:0-5418 GCA_049284355.1 Sedimentisphaerales bacterium | reverse complement strand
TGGATGCACAAATGGCTGCTGGCGGGGACACTTGTTGCGGTGATAGTGATCGGTCTGGGTCTGGTACTGACAAAGCAAGGCAGGAAAATGGTTCACAGCGCAGTGTCACGTATGAGTCATCGGGCAGCGGCCGCACTGAGCAGAATCAGACAGGCGGTGCAGATTTACTACAAGAAGAAACTGGCGATTTTTGTCAGTTTGTTGCTAACTTTCTGTTGTCAAGGGGTGTTTATTCTCGGTTTGTGGATAGTTGGGAAGGGTATAGAGGCCGGGGCGGATGTGAAGTATTACTTTGTCTTTTTTCCCGTTTCCTGGCTGCTGGGGACGATTCCACTGACACCAGGCGGAGTTGGAGTGGTGGAATGGTCGGTGCGGGTGATGTTTGAGGGGGCGCAAGTGACGACGAACCACGCATCGGCACTGGCGATGGCACAACGTGTACTGTGGATTGTTGGGTCACTTCCCGGAGCTGTGATACACTTAATGGGAACACATCTGCCAAAGGACTTTTCTGTTGACTATAATAAGTCCATAGATTAAGTTATGGTGTTCGGGGCAGGATGTAGTTTTTATGCCCGGCCCCAGTATGTCGGGATTAGCTGAAAAACAGTAACTAGATAACAGCAAAGGATTTGTTGTTAAGAATATGTTTACTACCGGACGTTTTAGAAGCTACTTTTTGCGTGGTTTGGCGGTATTAGTGCCGACCATTCTGACAATCTGGTTATTCGTGTGGGGCTACAAGTTCATCCAGGAAAACATCAGTGTCTATATAAACCGCGGGATAGTTCGGCTGGTAATGCTTTTACAGGGCGAGCAGCGATACCTTACCGAAGAGGAGATGGTCAAATTCTGGGTAAATGGAGTTGGGTCTATAGCAGGTTTCCTTATAGCCCTGATTCTGGTGTGCATCGTGGGTGCAGCGTTGGCCAGTGTTGTGGGTAAGACGTTATGGCGAATGGTTGAAACTTTCTTAATGAAGACGCCGCTTTTAAAGCAGGTCTACCCTTATATAAAGCAGGTTACCGATTTCCTGCTCACGCAGGAAGAGGAAAAAAAGAAGATATTCTCGAGGGTTGTAGCTGTTGAGTATCCCCGAAGAGGTGCCTGGACAGTAGGTTTTGTTACCGATTCCGGTATTGGGGAGACCATTGACGGGGTCAAAAAAGGAGTTCTGACCATTTTAATACCCTCATCACCGACGCCGTTCAGCGGGTATGTCATAATGGTGTCAAAAGAGCAGGCAGTAGAACTGGATATTACCGTAGAGGAGGCATTAAGGTTTCTCATGTCCTGTGGTGTGGTGTTGCCTCGTGGCAGACCACCGGTCGCTTTGCCCAAGCCGGTTTTGCAAAGCGAAAAACAGCAAGAGAATTTTGCAGCAAAACATAATTAAGGAGAACAAAATTGCTTTTTACTATAGCTGGTAAACATGTCGGCATAACGGAAACTGTCAAAAGGTATGCGGAAGAAAAAACGTCCAAGTTTCCTAAATACTACAGTGGTATCAACCAGGTTGAGGTAATTATCAACGGTGAGCCGAGCAGCAAGACGAGCGTGGAGATAATCGCGAAGGGCGAACACAGCAAGATTTTCGTCGTTACCGAAACCGACGTGGACATTTACCGTTGTATTGACGCGGCTGTTCATAAGCTTGAAGAACAGCTTAGAAGGAGAAAAAGCAAGGAGCGCGACAATAAACATATGGATGGCAGGGAGCCGTCATAATTGGTGTTTTTTCGATGGTGACTTAGCGGGACAGAATGGTTAAGGAGAAATTTCTGGGAGATAAGATGAAATTTGCAGATTTTATCTGTTTTAAGGCGATAATTCCGGAGCTGAAAGCAAAGGACCGTAACGGCGCGATAGGGGAGCTTGTTTCTGCCCTTCATAAAGCCGGCCGGCTCGGCAAAGGAAATTGTGAGGAAATTATCAAGGCCGTTATAAAGAGAGAAGACGAAGGAAGCACGGGCATGGGTAAGGGTGTTGCTGTGCCTCATGTGAAACATAAGGTAGTTAAAGATGTGGTCGCTACGGTTGGCCAGAGCAGTGTTGGTATTAATTTTTCTTCGCTGGACAGACAGCCGGTTTATTCGGTGATGCTGATAATCAGCCCTGTTGACAATCCTGACAAACATTTACAAGTAATGGAGAGTGTTTTCAAACATTTGCAGGAAGAGAAATTTCGCAGGTTCCTCAGGCGGTCCAAAACGGCCGAGGAGATTGAAGAGCTTCTCAGAGAAGCCGATGAAAATCCGTCTTTATAATAATATGAATTAATGGATGTAATAGAAGGAGCACGAGTCCTGTAAATGCAGGCAGAAGAAAATACATTGGAAAAAGTGGTTTGTGAAACGGGAGTTGAGATAAAAAATGCGGATGGACTTCATATGCGCCCCGCGATGCAATTCGTTAACGTTGCAAACAAGTTTGAATGCGATATCACGGTCAGCAACAATGAAAACAGTGTGGACGGCAAGAGTATTATGCAGATGAGCATGCTTGCCGCAACTTGTGGCACCAAGCTAAAGATTAAAGCTGAAGGTGCAGATTCACAACAAGCCATCGATGCTCTGCGGGAGCTTGTGGAGGAAAAGCATTTCGATGAGCCGACACCAAGCGAGCGCCAAAAAAGTTAGGATTTTGTAGAAGTTTGCGATGGAAATAAAAAAAGGAATAGCTGTTTCGCCGGGTATTGCCATTGCCAAATCGCTGATTATCGATTCCGAGGACTATCGAATCCCGCGGCGTTCTATAAATCCTTCGCAGCGAATAATAGAGATTCAGAGGGCGAGGAACGCTTTTAAGGCTGCGACTGATGAATTAACCCAATTGAAGGCAGAGCAAAAGACAATAGAACAACGCAAAATAAAAGATATTTTTGCTGTTCATTTAAGTTTTCTGCGTGACAGGAGTCTGCGTAAAAGGATAACGGACTTGGTCCATTCGGAATCGGTTACGGCTGAGTACGCAGTTTCGACGACGTTGCGAGAGATAGCATCGCATTTTACCAAGGTAAAAGACGTTTACATCAGCGAACGTGCGGCGGATATTTACGATATTGAAAGACGTTTGCTCAAGCAGCTTGTAGGCGGTAAGCGTGAAGATGTTGAGAATTTGACCGAAGAGGTGGCGGTTGTTGCCCGCGAACTAAGTCCTACCCAAACTGCAGGGTTCAACAGGGAGTTTGTGAAAGGCCTTGCCACTGATGCCGGCGGGCGAACAAGCCATACGGCAATTGTTGCGAGGTCACTCGGTATTCCAGCGGTGGTAGCGCTGGAAGACCTTACAGAGACCATCAGCGGCGGGGACACCGTTATCATTGACGGGAATCGAGGCATTGTCATTGTAAATCCGGATGAAGAGACAATCCGGCAGTATGAAACATATTCACTCGAATTTGCAGCACTTGAGCATAGACTTGATGCAATAAGAGCAAAGCACGCTGTAACCCGGGATGGTGTGAGAATAACATTGTTAGGCAATATTGAGTTTCCCGATGAGGCGGAGGTGGTTTTGCAAAAAGGCGGGGAGGGCATAGGGTTATACCGGACAGAGTTTTTATATCTCAACAGGCCAAGCGAACCTACAGAAGAAGACCATTACCAAGCTTATGCTGAAACTGTCCGTGTTTTCAAACATCGGCCTGTGATAATAAGGACTGTGGACCTTGGGGCAGATAAATATACACAAAAGAAACGTTTTGCACCCGAGCCGAATCCGTTTCTTGGGCTTCGGTCGATTAGATTTTGCCTTCAGAACCTTACGATGTTCAAAACGCAATTGCGTGCGATTTTGCGTGCGTCGGTCCTCGGGAAGGTCAAGATAATGTTTCCGTTAATTACGAACATTCAGGAATCGATGCAGGCGAAGATGATTTTGCACGATGTTATGGAAGACCTTGATGAGGAATCTATAGAATACAATAGAGACGTTCAGGTGGGAGTGATGATTGAAACGCCATCTGCGGCTTTGACAGCTTTTACGCTCGCAAGGGACGTCGATTTTTTCAGCATTGGAACGAACGACCTTATTCAATATACCCTGGCTGTCGACAGGGGTAATGAGCTGGTTTCCACACTATATTCGTCGGTGGACCCTGCGGTGCTGCGACTTGTCAGGACGGTTATTCAAGATGCGCACAAAGCGCAAATAGAGCTTAGTGTCTGCGGGGAGATGGCCTCTGAGCCGGAGTATATTATGCTGCTGCTGGGAATGGGAGTCCGGACGATTTCACTTACTCCGCCAATGATACCTGAAATAAAACAAATTATTCGCTCAGTTACGATGGAAGACTGCAACAATGTAGCAAGAACGGTGCTTGGTATGAATTCTGAAAGGCAGATTTCAAACTATCTGCGTGATGCTGCGAGAAAGATTCTGCCCGAAGCTTTCTAATAGAAAACGAACTAAAGATTAAGGAGATAGACGTATAACCATTTCAAACGAAACTATCCTGGTGCTGGTTAAATTCAAGGTTCTGGGTAATCTAAGATTTTTGTCGCATGCTGAAATGGTCAGGGTCTTTCAGCGAGCCTGCGTCCGAGGGGGTATAAAAGTTCTGTATAGTGAAGGATTTAATCCTCGTCTGAAGCTATCCCTGCCATTACCAAGAAGCGTAGGGATTGAGGTGGATGATGATTTGCTGTGTCTTCAGATAAAAAAGAGCACGGAAGCACAGGAACATAAGAACACAGGTGACTTATGTACTTCAGTCAAAACGAGGCTTTCAGAGCAATTACCCGAAGGTTTTGAGCTGCTTACGGTCAGGACAGCAAAAGCAAAGGCCTCAATCCAGCCTTGCGGGGCCGTGTATTTATTGGCGGTGCGGGAGGAATATCTGAACGAAGAGTTGAAGAGCAGGATTAAACGTTTGTTAGCAAGTGAAAATCTTAATCTTCAGAGGCGAATGGGTCCTGAAAATTCGAAATTCAAAGACGTGGATGTCAGGCCTTTCCTGAAATCGATTGAATTGGGCGACACAGGTATAGCCGTTGAGTGCAAAATCAGCATGGCTGGTTCGATACGCGTTGATGAGATTCTGGAAATGCTGGAACTGGACTATGGTATGCTATCAGCACCGATTAGGCGCACGAGAGTACAATGGCAAGGGAGTGAATCGTAATCAGTGAATGTGGTTCGCTGTTACTGGGATGTGAACGCAGATATACGAGGATAAAAAATGTCAAGAGAGATGCTTATAAACGTGGCTGAGAGCGAAGAATGCAGGGTAGCAATAGTCGAAGATGATGCGCTTGAAGAGTTGTATGTGGAAAGGGCGAGCCTGAGCAGCCGCGTCGGTAATATTTACAAAGGAAGGGTAGTAAACATTGAATCCGGGATACAAGCGGCATTTATAGACTGTGGGACAGGGAAAAATGGTTTCCTTCATATCAGCGACCTGCACCCTCGTTATTT
>JBAPXT010000167.1:0-6592 GCA_049284355.1 Sedimentisphaerales bacterium | reverse complement strand
GTGCCAAAGCCGTCCGCGACCGTATCGAAGCCAAGCTGAAGTTGATAGGACTTAACGACCCAGGATTGAAGGACGCTTATGAGACCTTGAACGGCGTGGAATGAAGGGCTTATACGTTGGAACCGTGAAAAGGTCTGAATTCCAACTCGCAATGATATTTCTTCACTGCGCTGTGAACCCGTCTTCGTTTTAGAACTTCGCCGAGGTCTTCGCTTCGCTACGAAAAGTGGCCTCTCCAGCCTTATAGGAGGAGGGGGGAGAGTGAAACTGGAGAGGCGCAAGCACAGTGTTCAATTACAAGGCGTTTCTGAGAAGGCAAAGTGATACTGTATTTTTAGAATTTTGTAAAATTTTTGGAAGAAAAGTCAGCCACAGATTACACAGATTAACACGGTTTTTTATTACCACAGAGAGCGCAGAGGGACACAGAGAAAAATCCGAAGCACGAAATCCGAAATACGAGACAAATTCGAAACGATCCTCTTCGTCCTATCGGACTACGCCGAGACGCTGCGCGAAAGCAAAATACAAAAATGTTTTTTGGTTTCCAATAGCGGATTTAGCGGGTAAGATTATTGGTCGCAGGCGGTCAGCCGATAGTGTTTAGTTTTTTTTGTTTTGGGATTAAGGAGGCAGACAATATGGCAAATGGGGAAATCGCAGGGGTTATAGCTGTGACAGGGCAAACGGCTAATGCACTGAAAGTTATTGGGGCAATTGTCTTTGTTGAGCCGGAAGAGTTTCTTGCTGTTTTGGAAAAAAGCGAAAAGCACATTGTTGTTTACTCACCCAGCGGGTTTTTGAGTAAGCACAAGTATCTTACAAACTATAAGGGGTTTACTTTTTTTACGAAGTCAAAAGAGGCCCTGACGATTTCCTGTCCTGTGGAGGTAATTACAGCCAAGAATATTATTATCCCGGAGATGTAAATTGAAAAAAGAGCTTAAAAGCAAGAGAGTTGTCAGGATTTGGAGCAAAGAACAATGGGAAATGGAGAGAAGGAAGTAAAATTGCTGCTGGGTGATTATGAGCAGGAAGGTCTTTACATAATTCTGGAAGATTCAAAACCTCTTGCCCTGACAAGAAATAATATAGAGCAGACTGCCAAGAAGTTCTGGGAAGACCCAAGCAAGATTAGTCCCAAGGTCAAGACGGCTGCTGAATTTCAAAGATGTGATTTTTGCCCTTTAAGCAAAACCGGCGGGTTGTGTGATGCGATACGGCCTACCTTTCCGTTTCTGGATGCTTTGGATAAATATCTATCGCACGACCAAGTTACAGCCGTTTATAAAGAGGACAAAGGCGGGCTTTGCGTTCACAGGACGACTATGCAACAGGCGCTGAGGTATCTTTCCGTGCTGAGCCTGGTATATTACTGCCAAGTAACCAAAAAATACTGGAAGCATTTTTGGGGGATAATGCCGCTTATGAGAGCGCAAGAAATAGCGGCGAGGTTATATCTAAATTTCTTTTATCTAAGCGGCGGAAGCAAGAGCGCTGCCGAGGAGAGCATTTCGAAGTTTAAGGAAGAGATAACAATTACAAGCAGGAACCAAGTTAAAAGAATGAACTTAGTCTGCGACAACGATGCTTTTATGAATGCATTTGTCAACACACAGGTAATCACGGACATTTTGTCTTTCGATATTGGCAAGCTCGTATACGAAGGGTTTGATATGAGACGGCCTGCGGATTTGCCGACTCCGCTTACACTTACATAGCGGTTGCGGTTGGGTGAGCAAAAGCGGCGTTTTTGGGTTGAAAATTGGGATATTCGGAAAAATTCAAGAAAGAAAAAGAAGTCGGCCGATGTAGGTAAGGTGAAGGTTGAAAAAAGTGGCTCTTTGTGGACCCGACGGTCATAAATTGGCTTAACTTTGTATCGCCCACTTTCGGTAACACGAACAAGGCTGAGCGAAATGAGGGCGTAGGAAGCGAGAGCTAAAAAAGAATAAAGAAAAGAGCCACATAGACTAAGGGAGAGTGTACAACGCTCTCCCTTGTTTTTTTGTTATATTAAATTTCCTGTTTTTCCCGGATAAATGACTTGCGAAGATGGGGTGTTTAGCTGAAGATGGATATGAGATAGAAATACAAAAGAAGGCAATTAATCCGCTGGAGGCGGATAAAGATGACAGAAGTACCGCCAATTTTGTTGTCAGCGATTATCTGCGAGCGAGTTATTTTTGACAGAATCACGGGCATGCCGAGTATCATAAATATTATCCAAAATATCAATGCGCCAAACTATCCGGTGCGGTATCCTTCGCTTGTTTTCTTCTGTGAATTAACAAACGGGCACGGGAAGACGAAAACAATAATAAGACTCGTTGAGGAGCAGGTCCCTGAGGGGAAGGAAGAGAAAGTTATATTCGAGCCAAAAGGGAGAAGGTGAGTTTAAAGATGTTAAACAGGTCGTTAGTTTAGCACTGAACCTTCAGGGTATAGTTCTGCCGAGGGAGGGAGAGTATTGTTTTCAGCTATTTGCGGATGACCAGTTACTTGGGGAAAGACGGATTACGTGCAGGAAGGTGACGCTGCCGACAAAAGGCGGCGAGGAAAAGGCCTGGTAAAGCCGCGGCGGCCAAGTTTTTATTTGACCGAATCGTCTGGGGGCAATCCGAGTTTCTTATATATATCGAGTCTGCTTTGTTTGTCTGTTTTCAGGGTTGCCCTTGCGTATTCGGCGACCTCTTCGGCATAAGCGCGCGGGACGACGATGACGCCTTCACCGTCGGCAACGATTACGTCACCCGGCTCGACGATGACGCCGCCACAGACTATGGGGCGGTTTACGGATTCGATTTCATTCCGGCCCGGTCTGACGCCACGGCCTACTTTTTTGAAATAGAGAGGCGCCTTTTCAGTGGCAATCTCATCAGTGTCACGAGCTGTGGCGTTGGTGACGACGCCGACGCATCCGGCTGATTTCCAGACCATAATATTATTAGAGCCAATTGAACCGACATCGGAATCCGGAGCATCGTCCAATACGATAGCAGTGCCTTTTCGAATAAGCGGTACAAACGGCTCACTCGAAAGTTTGTCATACCAATTGCCCATCCAGCTATCAAAAGCTTTGGTTTCCATAATCGGCGGCGGTGGCTTGTTTGTCGGGACGTAGCGAGCAGTCAGTGCAATGCCAACAAAACGGTGTTCGTAATGGACGGTGTCTTTCCAGGCAGGGTGGATATCCGGCGACATTACGCCGATGTTTCTCAGGCCAGCTTTATCCATACCGTCAGTAACATCAGAAACCCGCAGGCCTTCAAAGAGCTTCAGTGCTTTCTGGTCTTCTTCGGCGGAATAGACCTTTGTGGTGATGAAATTTTTCCCAGCTCTCAAATCTTCAACATTCGAAGCGGGTTTCGGGGCGGCTTTGTTCGGTTCCTGGTCAGCGGCTGAAGCAAACAGCGAGAGCACCAAGAGGGTAATGGAAGCCAGTAAGGTTACTGCCACTATTGTTTTTAGCTTTGCCGTTTTCATATTTTTGTCTCCTTAATTGCCAAATTGGTGACAATTGGGTGATATCGGTTATACTATAATAAATTTTCAGCTTGATTCAAGACAAAAATTGAGGCCCTGCCGATAAAAATATGGCAGGTGAGATTATGGAGCGGTCCGGTTATATTTTATGATTAGGATTAACAAGGGGATTTTTATCCCGGAGGACGAGCTTGTTTTTAAGTTCTCGCGCGGCGGCGGTCCCGGCGGGCAGAACGTCAATAAGGTCAATACGCGGGTGACAGTGCTTTTTGACGTAGCGAATGCGACAAGCCTTTCCGATGTGCAAAAAGGACAGATACTTAAAGGGCTTGTAAGCCGAGCCGATAGAAACGGTGTGATAAGAGTTGTTTCGCAGCAGTATCGAACACAAAGAGCAAACCGGAGGGCAGCGGTCGAACGGTTAGAAGAGCTATTGTGGGGGGCACTAAAAAAGAAGAAGGAACGGAGGGAGACGAAAGTGCCGGAAAGGGCCAAGAGAAAGCGATTAGAAGAAAAGAGGCGACGGAGTTTCTTGAAGAAGCAAAGAGCGGAGAAGAGCTTTGAGTTTTGAGCGCTTAGTTTTTCAGCTACAGATTTTACAGATGTGTTCAGGTAAGTTCGACATCGAGGGGTTTTTCGGGCGGAGGGGAATCGGCGGCAGCTAACTTTTGGCCAAGGCGAAAAGCCTCTTTCGTTGCGGAAGGATGATTTTTGATTTGGCCAGGGTCCTCCATTTTGTTTACAAACAAGTTAGCTACATAATTCATATCGATGACATCGAAGAAGTATTTCATTGTCAGGCGGATACTGTCGAACATTTTTTTGCTTTTCGAGCCGCCTACGGCGATGACCATAGCGCGTCTGTCACGACCGGTAGTGATGAGGGGCTTTTTCAAGACGTATTTGTGAGCCCAAAGGCACTGGCAGCGGTCGATGAGGGCTTTTGCCTGTGCGCAGACGGTCATAAAAAATATGGGCGTTGCGAAAATGAGGCGGTCGGCGTCGAGCATTTTTGCAGAGATAACGTGATAATCGTCTTTGACTACACAAGTGCCGGTTTTGTAACAAGAGTTGCACTCGATGCAGGGTGCGATTTTAAAATCCGCCAGCCGGAGATATTCGACCTGTGCGCCGACTGATTCTGCCCCCGCCAAAGCCTGTCGCAGAAGCAGGTCGCTGTTGCCGTTAAGCCGAGGACTTGCCGAGATTCCAATTACTTTCAGAGCCATATTAGCAGTAAGCTATCAGCATTTTGCGCGAAAAGCAACAGAGGGGAAAGAATTTTGATGCCGGCGATTGACACAGCGGATTTTCGCATATAAAAAGTAATTGTATGTGGGATTTAAGAGAGATGGTTTTCGGCATTTTTTGGGAGAACTAAAATGGAAGTGGCAGAGTTTTTGAAAAAGTCGAAGGTAAAATATAAGGTCACGAAGCACAAGGCAGCGTTTACGGCGCAGGAGGTGGCGGCTGAGGAGCATGAGCCGGGAAAATATGTGGCCAAGCCGGTAGTCGTCAAGGTCGACGATAAATATGTGATGTGTGTTATTCCAGCGTGCTACAATATTGATATGAAGAGCTTGAAAAGTCAGCTGAAGGCCAAGGCGGTGAAACTGGCAAGTGAGAAGGAGCTTGGCAAGATATTCGGCGATTGTGAGCTGGGAGCGCAGCCACCCTTTGGGAACTTATATGATTTGCCTACAATTATGGACAAGGTGTTAGAGAATGACGACCATATTATGTTCCAGGGCGGTACGCACGAGGAGGCAATACGAATGAGTATGGCAGATTACCGGAAGCTGGCCGAGCCAAAGGTTCTTGAATTCAGCCGGCACGTCGCTTCGTGAGTGCGGTTGCAGAGGTCAAGGGCGAGATTAGCTTACAACGCCGGTGACGAAAATCCGAGAGGCGCTTTAATCCTGCGAAGGGGTAATTTGTTTTTTATCTGCTTTTTTACTATCCTCGATGAACCAAAGACATCTTTGTAACTCAACGACAGCCTTTTCATTCCTGGCGATTGAGAAGAAGGGGATTGCTTTTTTTATGGCTGCAGATGCTTCATCGTAGCGATGCTGCTTTAAAAGCACATCTGCAAGCATTATGTGATTTATTACTTCGGATGGATTCGTATCTACGACCTGTTGAAAATATTTGATTGCCTCATCGGGCCGGTCGATTTCCAACAGAGCATTGCCCAGATTCCTAAGTATTGTAATTGAGGTGGGTTTTTTGGCTAAATCTTTCTGATATCCATCAATTGCCTTACGCATATATTCGGAGGCCTCGTCGTTTCTGCCTATTTTTTTCGATGCTACACCTATATTGTAGTACATATCCGACATACTCTGCTTTACTTCTGCCTTTTCATTGTATTCTATGGCACTTTTGGCGACGTCGATAGCTTGCTGCCACTTACCCTGCCTGACCAGAATCTGCCCCATATTATTGTATGACTCGACCGAGCTTGTTGGGTTGACCTTGATGATTTCTTTATAGACTGCGAGGCTTTCATCCAGTTTGCCCTGGTTTTCAAGTTCCATCGCTATGTCCAGATACTTGCTTGCCAGAGAATACAGGGCACTTTGGCGTACCACCGGCGCCAGCATATTCTCCACCGGTGCATAATCATCCGTTAATACAACCCTATGTCCTTTTTCCCTGAGCGTCTCTATTTCAGAATCGTTTAATATCCATAACCCCAAATCTTCCGCTGGTTTTCCTGGGGCCAGGTTTTCAAGATTAATTTTTTGCTTGGCAGCAAGAATTATGAAGGTATTACGCAGTGAATGCAGATGCTCTTTGGTAACAACATAAACACAGGGGAAAGTTTTCTCTAATGTATTTATAATTGCGCCGATGAACAAACCACTATCATAAGTATCTATCAGGTTAATCATATATACGCCACGGTCTTTTAATATTCGGGCGATTTTATCGTTAAATTCTCTCGTGGTAAGCTGATATGGCACCGAATAATCATTGAAGGCATCTCCATATATGAAATCATACTGTGTTTTTTGCCTTTCGGACGGCTTTTGCCCGAGGAACTGGTCAACATAATTGCGGGCATCCATTGTAAATGTGTTAATGGTGGTGTTCTTTTCAA
>JBAPXT010000166.1:0-2013 GCA_049284355.1 Sedimentisphaerales bacterium | reverse complement strand
GTTCAATTGTGTGCCGGCGCCTTCCACCGCTGCGATAAGAAGCGATTCTGTAATCTCTTCTTTTGACGCTCCCGCCTCGAGTGCGGCTTTTATATGTGATTCAGTAGAATGAGGACAGCGGAACGCCGAAGCAAGTGACAACATCAGCAGCTCCCTGGTTTTACTGTCGAGCACGCCCTTTTTATTGCACGCGTCATAAAAATCCTGGAACGGCCTGCCGATTTCAGGAGAATGCAAAATATACCACGGGGTTGTTTTCTCTACGCTCATTACGCTCATTTTTGCCTCCACACCTGTTTTAATTTTTAAAGGCCTTGCATCTGGTATGCATAGTCCGAGTAATCAACCGTCGGTTCGCATTAAAGGTTTACGTGTTCACCGCTACCGTGTTGCTTTGCCTCGCATAGAAGTGCGGGTATCCGACGCTATCCACTTCTTTTTCCCGGCAGATGCGCTCATAAACTTCCTTGCGATACACCGGCACTGTTTTCGGCGCCTTTATTCCCAATCGAATCTCATTTGGCCGGATGCCGACAATCTGGATTTCCACATCATCACCGACCATAATTGACTCTTCCTTGTGTCTGCTTAGCACCAGCATTGCCGTATCCTTTCAAAAATATCATTTGGGCCTATACCGCAATTCTTTACTTGTTGGCTTGACAGCGGAGCGTCGTGTGCCGCTGTCAAACCCCGGAAAAAGAGGAGGATATTGGACCGTTATTTCTAATCATCCACAAATCCAAACCGGATAAACCAATTCTTAATTTTTCAATGCCTGACAGAATACCAACCGAGCTGCAAACGCTAAATTGGGAAAATGCTTATTTTTCACTTCGCAACTGCTTATGCAAGAATCTGTATTTTCCCTATCGCACTCCTGCCTTTTTAAGCCATAAATTCAGGTGAATCAAATCAGGGCTATAATTAAAAAGACAGTTACTTCCATGTCGGCTGGAGATTAAACTTCTCAATAAGATTCGCCAGTTTTCGATGGTCTATATTAAGCAGCCGGGCAGCAGCCATCTTTCTACCGTTTGACTTTTGCAGCGAGCTGATTACCATTCTCTTTTCAAGTTCCCCGAAAGTCATCAACGCCTCACTCTGCATCGGCAGCATTGTCTCGCCTATAAGTATCTCAACAGGGAGTGAAATTGGCCTGATTATATTTGTCCGACTGGTAACGTGGGCGTGTTCCATAGCATTGGCGAGCTCGCGAACATTGCCCGGCCAGTCATAATCTTCCAGAATCTTTAACGCTTCAGGCGTCAGCGTTTTTACCATTTCACCGTAAAGAGCCGCCTGTCTTGCGAGGAAATGCTCCGCCAGGACCGGAATATCTTCCTTCCTGTCCTTCAACGGAGGAATCGCCAGTTTAATTACATTGATTCTGAAGTACAGGTCTGCCCTGAACGTGCTGCTACGCACCATTTGCCTCAGGTCGCGATTTGTGGCACATATTACTCGAACATTAAGGGGATACTGTCTCGTTGAGCCGACGGGGGTAACTGTTGATTCCTGCAGAACTCTGAGCAATTTCGCCTGCAAATCAAGATCCATTTCGCTTATTTCATCAAGGAATATGGTCCCGCCGTCCGCGGCCCTGAAAAACCCCAATGTGTCTTTAAAGGCCCCGGTAAAAGATCCTTTGGTGTGCCCGAAAAGCTCGCTTTCAAATAATTGGCCGCCAAGCGAAGCGCAATCCACAGGCACAAATGGTTTATCGCCTCGTGGGCTATATTCGTGAATCTGACGGGCCACTATCTCTTTGCCCGTCCCCGTTTCCCCCGTAATAATCACGGAGGTTTCCCGCCATGCAATGTTTCGGATGGTCTCGAGTATTGACTGGAACGCTGTCGAACAACCCACAAACTGTCTCTGATTTTGTTTAGATGCATCTGTTCCGGAAACATCGTCCGGATAAACTACCTTTTTTTCCATACTACTTTTCCTTTTCTTCACCAAAAGTGACGCATACTACACGTGGTGTTTTATTGTCCTCGTGACTCCATC
>JBAPXT010000165.1:0-2051 GCA_049284355.1 Sedimentisphaerales bacterium | reverse complement strand
CACTGTTTTACGATCCTTACCCTGTTTTGTGGTGAGTAAAATTTTTATGTGATTGTTTTTAGGGATCTGCTATCATGGCAATCCATACAAAGCGTAACACAGATGCAAAACACAGATCCTCCTCGAGTCATTCAAATTCCAGTCGCTCAAGTAAACGCCTTGGATCTTTCCCGGCAGCTTGCAGATGAAAACTTCCGACTTCGCCAAATCACTGAGGAGATGGCCAATAGGTTGGCGATACAACAAGAATTGATGCAACAACTCAGAGATGAAATTGCTCGCCTCAAGGGACAAAAGCCAAAACCCAAAATTCCCCCTAGCAAACTAGAAGGTCCGAGAAGCAAGCCTGATTGGCGCCAACGGGTTGGTCCGCATGATCCCCGGATGAAAAGTGTTGTATTTCCTTTGTGGGTGGGGGATTCAATGGATAGGGGCATTCCGGCTCTGCGTCGTTCCTTCTCGACGGTAACAGCAGCATCTATATTGCAGAAACGATCATCAGAAATTTCGCTATTCGCCAGAAAGGTAATCAAGAGAGTTAGAATAGCAGGAAAACCTGGCCAACCCAGAGGGAAGTTGCGCAAGAAAAAAAAGACAGTGCTAGAGATTCATGCAAGCCCGGTGATTTATCCAGCGAATGTGCCAGATGGAGCGACATTCAAGGGATTCTGTCGCTACACAGTGCAGGAGATCATTTTTGAACCGCACAACATTCAATATCATTTAGCTCGGTGGCAACTACCTGATGGCAGTTATATCACAGGCGAGCTACCCAAAGAGGTTCATGGACATTATGGTCCTCAATTGGTCACCTACATTCTTCACCAATACCATGCTTGTCGTGTGACAGAACCCCTTTTATTAGATCAACTGCACGCTGTTGGCATACTGATTTCTGCAGGCCAGTTGAATAATATTCTAATCGAGAACAAAGAGTCTTTTATTGAGGAAGTGGCAGAGCTATTGCCTGTAGCTGCAAGAATAGAGGAGCAGTTGCAAACAGACGATACCGGTGGGCGACATAATGGTCAAAATCAGTATACAACCATTATAGGGAATCGTTGGTTTAGCATTTTTGCAACAACAGACAGCAAAAGCCGGGTGAATTTTCTCAAACTGTTGCAGAATGGCAAGGAAGAGTACGTGATCAATGAAGATGCTCTGGATTATCTGTCACAAGTGAACGTTCCTGATTATCTTCCAGGCTATGTTTCCTTATACCTAGGCAGCAAATTTACAACGTTGATGGAGTGGGAGCAGTTTTTGGAAGAGCGCAATATCGTCCGCGATATTGAAGTGCGTTTCTTAACCGAAGCCGCTTTGTACGCCTCGGTGATACAAAACGGGATCCCACGCAATCTTGGCGTGCATAGCGACGATGCTGGACAGTTTGATGTTTTCATCCACTCGCTATGCTGGGTTCATGAAGAACGGCACTACAGAAAATTGATTATGACTACCGATGAGTCTCGAGCTGAGTTAGAGCGAGTACTAGATCAAATATGGTCCATCTACCGGGCGCTTAAAAGATACAAGGACACTCCAAGTAAAGGGGCTGCGAAAAGCATAGAGAAAGAATTTGGCAGTATTTTTCAGCAGAAGACATCTAGCCCTGTATTGAATCGTCAACTTGAGAAATCCGGTAAGAAAAAAGAGGAGTTGCTCAGGGTTCTGCAGAGACCTGACACCCCTTTACATAATAATAGCTCTGAAACATGCGCCCGAGCTGCAAAAATCAAGCTCAAGATTTCTGGTGGCACCCGCAGTAAAGTGGGTCAAAAGGTAAGAGATACTTTCCTCAGTCTAAAACAGACCTGCCGAAAGCTTGAGATCAGTTTTATGTCTTTTTTGCAAGACCGAGTGCGAGGAAAATATAAAATTCCTCGACTGGCAACTATCATCCGTGAACGGGCATTGGCAGTTGTCACAGGTCCTCCTAACCTCCCTTTGCCCTCATCTAATCTCGCTGTATTACAACTTGATTACCAACAGCTTGCCGGGTGATGGCCAGGTTATCCCAAAAATCAATAATTGCTGATTTGCCCATAGAG
>JBAPXT010000164.1:0-11531 GCA_049284355.1 Sedimentisphaerales bacterium | reverse complement strand
GATTAAAATCATCGGTTATGGGGTAGTAAAATTTGCGGTCCTCTAACATTTCTGCCCAGATGCCGCCGTAAATACACCGGCCAAGGTGCTCGATAAACTGGCCATAGATGTATTTTGAAATCGGCTTGCCGGTTTTGCCTGTATCAATCGTCACGACAATTTTCTGCGCGGTTGTGGCTTGATTGACCTGCTGTGTCTGCTGCTGACAGCCGGTCAATATCAAGGTCATCAAAAAACCGATGCAAACAAAGTGGGCTCTTATCATCTTAAGTCTCCTTTCTATTTTCGATTTACCCCTATGGGAGTATATAATTCTAACGAAAATCAGGCGAAATGCAATTCGACAATGTCTTTGTCGTTTAAGACATGTGTTCTCTGGACGTTCTGGCCGGCATAGACGCCGGTGCCCCAGATTTTTGCAAATTTCAGTTTGTCTGCCAGTTCTCTGTGGATTGCGGTGGCCAGGTCTGAAACGGTTGAGCCGGTCGGCAGCGTGAAGGGGTCGGCCATATCAGGTTTTTTGCCCGGCGGTTTGGCGTAGATGCGGATGATACCTAATAAACGGAAGAACACGGCAGGGAGCTTGTCGAGGCCTTCGGCGGTCTTGGTAGAGATTTCCACAAATTCAAAGGGGTATTTGCACGATTGTTTGAGGGTTTCAATGGCGCCTGGTTTTGCGATATCGCACTTTGTGCAGATGCAAAAGGCCCTTTTGCCGAGGACGTTGCCACGTCCGTCTGCAGCGGGTGTTTGTTCGTCAATAAGCAGGTTTTTTGATTCGAGGAAATAAAGGCAGATTTGCAGCTGTTGTTTAACATCGGCGGAAAGGTCTGTGCAGACAGCAATCAGGTCGCAGTTGCGGTATGTTCCGACCTGGCCCGGTGCACTGTAATCGGCGGTAATAGGCGGCATATCGACGAGCTGCATCTGGACATCCTCGAACTTCACCATTCCGGGCACGGGCGAAGCGGTTGCGAATGGAAACTCGGCGATATGGACTTTCGCATTTGTCAAAGCGGCAACGATAGAGCTTTTGCCGCAGTTCGGTGTCCCCAGTAGAACGATTTGGCCTACGCCGCTTCGCTGGATGTGGAAGATATCGGCGTGTTTGCCTTTTCCCTTGCTTGCGGGCGCTTCTTTCAGGTGGCTGAGCTTTCTGCGCAGCTCCGCCTTAAGGTGGTCGGTGCCTTTGTGCTTGGGCATAACCGCCAGCATCTGTTCAATCGCAAGGATTTTCTCATCGTTGGTAGTCGCTTCGCGATACCACTGCTCAGCTTTGAAATAATCTGGTGTCAGGTTTGCCGGCACGGTTTTATTCAGCTACTTTTTCTGCAACTATATCTCCGACCTGGCTGGTCGAGAAACCCATTTTTCCCGCCGCAAGCGATTTGAGCTTGTTGGCGGTCGCGAACATCACAGCTTTTTCAACGGTGTCGGCTGCTTTTTCTTCGCCGAGGGAGGCGAGCATCATTTGTCCTGCGCAGATGGCAGCTAAGGGGTTGATGACGCCTTTGCCGGTATATTTCGGTGCGCTGCCGCCGATTGGCTCGAACATACTGACTCCTTCGGGATTGAGATTGCCGCCCGCAGCGATGCCCATCCCGCCCTGAATCATCGCGCCCAAATCGGTGATGATGTCGCCGAACATATTGCCCGTAACAATCACATCGAACCATTCAGGATTTTTCACGAACCACATACAGGTAGCGTCAACGTGGTAATATTCTCTTTTGATATCGGGATAATCTTTCTGGCCCATTTCGTGAAAGGCCCGTTCCCACAGGTCATAGATATACGTTAAGACGTTTGTCTTTCCGCAAAGAGCGAGGGTGTTGTGTTCACCTCTGCCGGTCGCCTTTTTACCGTATTTACGGGCGTATTCGAATGCGTATTTCAGGCAGCGGTCAACCTGAAAGCGGCTGTAGACGGCCGACTG
Source organism: Sedimentisphaerales bacterium (assembly GCA_049284355.1). Classification (GTDB taxonomy): domain Bacteria; phylum Planctomycetota; class Phycisphaerae; order Sedimentisphaerales; family Anaerobacaceae; genus CAIYOL01. The sequence goes on along the minus strand of JBAPXT010000164.1, from coordinate 9,595 downwards.
CACCGCCACTTCCTGCGGTGTCCCTTTCATTGTGAAGCCGCCCGTGCCGGTGTAGGCGTCGCCGGTGTTTTCGCGGACGACGACGAAGTTTATGTCATTTGGACCTTTATTCTTCAACGGTGTCTCGACACCGGGATAGAGCTTAACCGGCCGCAGGTTGATGTACTGGTCAAGTTCGAAACGGGCCTTGAGCAGGATTCCTTTTTCCAGAATTCCGGGCGCAACGTCGGGATGGCCGATAGCGCCGAGCAAAATCGCATCGAATTTACGAAGCTCTTTTATGGCGCTGTCGGGCAGGGTCTCGCCTGTCCTTTTGTATCTTTCGCCGCCGAAGTCGAAATTGGTTAAATCGACTTTGAATTTGAACTTATTCGCAGTTGCTTTTAATATCTTTATCGCTTCAGCGATTACTTCCGGGCCTGTCCCGTCACCGGGAATTACAGCAATCTTGTAACTCTTTGCCACTTTCAAATCTCCTTTGTTGTTATTTTTACTTATGTATTTTGGTTATATGTTCCAGCAGTCCGCCGTCGTTGATTATTTCGAGTGCGAAGTCAGGCATCGGGGCAAACTTGATATCAATACTGGCTGTTTTGTTTTTAATCAAGCCGGCTTTGAAATCGATTTTCAATTCATCGCCATCGCTGATTTTCTCAAGTGCATCTGGCAATTCAATCACATAGAAGCCGTTGTCGATGGCATTGCGATAGAAAATTCTCGCAAAGGATTTTGCGATTACGGTTTGCACGCCTGCGCCACGGATGGCCCAGACGGCGTGCTCTCTGGATGAGCCGCAGCCGAAATCCTCGCCGGCTACAATTATGTCTCCTTTTTTGACTTTGTTAACAAAGTCAGCATCTAAATCTTCGAGGCAATGTTTTGCCAGTTCGGTCCTGTCGTCGGTATTTAAATACCGAGCGGGAATAATCTCATCCGTATTTATATGGTCGCGTTTGTAAACATAAGCTTTTGCCATTGTTTCCTCACATATGCTTTCTTGGGTCGGTTAGTTTGCCTTCAATCGCACTTGCTGCGGCTGTTGCTGGCGAAGCTAAATAGACTTCGCTCTTTGGATGTCCCATTCTGCCGACAAAATTTCGGTTGGTTGTGCTGACGCATTTTTCACCTGCTGCTAATACGCCCATAAAGCCGCCGAGGCACGCACCGCAGGTTGGCGCCGCGATTACGCAGCCGGCGTCATAGAATATATCGAACAGACCTTCATCCATTGTCTGTTTCCAGATTTCGGGCGTCGCAGGGACAACGATAGTCCTTATGGCAACTTTTTTGCCTTCGAGGATTTTTGCTGCTATTCGCAGGTCCTCGATTCTGCCGTTCGTGCAGCTGCCGATATACGCCTGGTCCATTACCTTGTCGGCGCATTTGCCGATAGGCACACCGTTACTGGGTAAGTGCGGCAGAGCGACCATCGGTTCTAATTTCGAGCAGTCGAACTCTTCCACGCTCACATATTCAGCGTTTTCATCGGCTTCATACACGGTATAATCGGTTTTCTTTTTCAGATGCTCATCGAGATATCGTTTTGTGATATCGTCAAAGCCGATAATTCCGTTTTTTGCACCGGCTTCGATGGCCATATTCGTTATGGTCATTCTTGCTTCCATCGACATTTCCGCCAGCGCCGGGCCGGTAAATTCCATTGCCTTATAGAGCGCACCATCGACACCTATTCGCGTAATTACCGCAATTATTACGTCTTTGCTGTAAACACCTTTGGGTATCGCCCCATTGAGCACAAACTTTATTGACGCAGGGACTTTGAACCACAGTTTCCCAGTAGCAATGGCCGCAGCTACATCCGTCGAGCCGATGCCGGTGCCGAAACACGCAAATGCACCATACGTGCATGTGTGCGAATCGCCGCCGACGATTACTTCGCCTGGCCGAATATGACCCTGTTCCGGCAGCAGTGCGTGACAGACGCCGGCTCTGCCGAGTTTGTAGTAATGTTTTATATTGTGCCGCCTCGCCCATTCATCGAGCCGTTTGTGAAGCTCGGCGCTTTTGATGTCTTTAGCGGGCTGAAAATGGTCGGGCGTTACAACAATCTTTTCGCTGTCGAACACTTTATCAATACCGTGCTGGCCGAGCATAGAGATAGCCGGCGGCGTAGTAACGTCGTGGCACATAACTATATCGATATTCGCGTTGACAAGTTCACCCGGCGTAACTTTTTTCTTACCGGCCGCTTTTGCCAAAATCTTTTCCGTTATTGTCATACTCATAATGTTTATCCTAATCTTGTATCGCTTGCCGCGGCGAAGCCCTTAGGCGAAGCCGGGTCATTCCCATAGGTTTTTGCCTTAAAGTTTAAGGTTACAGTTCAACTTTTACTTCCGGCTCTTCGCCGGTGTCTTTTCTTGCCACCATTCTGTTAATGGCATCGACGTAGGCCTTTGCGCTTGCCTCAATAATATCGGTTGAGATGCCTCTGCCGATGCAGGTTCGGCCGTTCTGTTTAATTCTGACCGTTGCTTCACCAAGGGCCTCTTTGCCGCTTGTTACCGCACGAATCGAATAACTTTCCAGCGTCGGCGAGAAACCGGTCGCTTCTCTTATTGCCTCGTAAGCTGCATCGACGGGGCCGTCGCCCTCGGCCTGCGCTTCTTTTATTCCTTCTTTGCTCTTTATTTTTACGGTTGCCGTCGGCGATTCTCCCGTTTCTATAAGCACTCGCAGATACTCCAGCTCGAACGTATGCTCGACCACACGCACCTCATCATCGATAATCGCAGCGACGTCGTCATCGAATATCTCTTTTTTCTTGTCCGCTACCTGCAAAAATCTCTGATACGCCTGCTCAAGCTCGTCTTTGGTTAGCTTATAGCCGAGCTTTTTGCAGCGGTCGGTAAATCCGTGTCTGCCTGTATGCCGGCCTAATACCATCCTCGAGCCGCTAAGCCCTATTGTTTCCGGGGTCATAATCTCGTATGTGCTTCGCTCCTTTAAGACGCCGTCAACGTGCACGCCGCTTTCGTGTGCGAAGGCATTGGCTCCGACAATGGCTTTGTTGGGCTGAATCACAAAGCCGGTCAGCCGCGAGACCAGCTGGCTGGTCTTGTGAATCTGTATTGTCTTGATGTTCGTCGTTAATGGTTTGGCCCTGTCTTTGCCGAAGAAGTCCGGCCTTGTATGTATCGCCATTACGACCTCTTCAAGAGCAGCGTTTCCCGCCCGCTCGCCAAGTCCGTTTATCGAACACTCGACCTGCCTTGCCCCGTTGCGCACGCCTGTAAGTGAATTTGCCACCGCCATACCGAGATCGTTGTGGCAATGGGTGCTTATTATGCATTTGTCTATGCCGGGGATGTCCGATTTAAGCTGGGCGATGATTCGGCCATACTCGTACGGCAGTATGTAGCCGACGGTGTCGGGTATATTTAATGTCGTCGCACCAGCTTCGATGACTGCGGTCAGGATTTCAACCAGAAACGGCATTTCGCTTCGGCAGGCGTCTTCCGGCGAAAATTCGACATCGTCTGTGAATGTCTTTGCGTACTTGACGGCCTCGACAGCCATTTTCAGGACTTCGGCGCTGGTTTTCTTCAGCTTGTATTTCATATGAATCGGCGAAGTCGCGATGAAAGTATGGATGCGTTTCTTTTTAGCCGGGGCGACGGCTTTGCCGGCGGCTTCGATATCATTTTCGTTTGCACGGGCTAGTCCCGCTATGGTTGGGCCGATTACTTGCTCGGCAACCTGAGTGGTGGCCTCGAACTGCACCGGTGAGGAGACCGGGAAGCCGGCTTCGATTACATCGACGCCCAAAACCGCTAATTGCTGGGCGATTTCGAGCTTTTCAGAGATTGAAAGAGAGGCGCCTGGGGCCTGCTCGCCGTCGCGTAAGGTGGTGTCGAAAATTAAGATTTTTTCTTCAGCCATTTGTTTTCTCCAAAAACTGCTACTGTCCGGGGCCAATTTACCCCAAACAGGGTTAAATTACTACGAATTTATCAAAAAACGATAGTTTGGAAATATAGATTTTTTGTGAAATAAAAGGGTTTATTGCGCCTGGCGGCGCAAAAGGAGGGCGCTCAGGCACAGGATGGCCTCGCGGTAGGAACAAATTGCGTAAGTTCGATTCATAAAAGCAATTATACACAAGATAAAAGGGTTTGCAAATAAATTTTGTTTTTTTTGCGGATGTGAAATTGGGTAAGTTGGGTAAAGTGGGTAATTTAGGAAGGTGAAAAATGCGAAGGAGTGATTTTATAAAATGGTCTGAAATGGGTCAACGGTGCGTCCACCTTCGTTAAGGCTACGGCGGATAAAGGTTTAGGGGGATCCGCCTTCGCCAAGGCTACGGCGAGACAGGAACGTTGGAATCCGCCTGAGGCGGACAAGAATAATGGAAAACGTTCGAAAACTATATAGAAACATTCTAAAACTCGTATAGAAACGTACAAAAATTGTATGGAAACGTTGGAAAATATTCGAAAACGTGTTAAAACTATATAGAAACTGACGAAAAACAGTACTCGAACTTACAAAAATCATAACCAAACTGCAGTAAAATATTCAAGAATTTATGGTAGGTAATGCAAACTATAGCAAGCGGCTCGCAGAATACAGAATTCAGGAGACAGGAGACAGAATAAAAAAATAAAAGTTGCCTAAGTTAACACCCCCATGAGATAGTAAACGGCACATCTCACAGGGCAAGGGAGAGTTTTTTTGCCACGAGGAGAGCAAGACATCCGCCTTCGCTAAAGCTTCGGCGAGACAAGCGAAGGGAAATCGGACGCTGATTTTGCTCGACCACTACACTCAGACCAAATCGTTTGTTTCAGGCAGTAACAGGTGTATGCAATCCCGCTTTCAAAGAAATATCATAAAAAGGTGAATAATCTCAAGAATTATCTTGACTTGCGTTACGGAGCTGCTAAACTTCCATCATCATCTTGTCATTCCGAGGCCCCTCCCCTTAAGAGAGGTAAGCGTTATCACTCGTGTTTCCCAACTTGTAGCCGTTAGTTGCCCATAGTCTATCTATAGAAAGGAAAATCTTGCCGCGCTTAACAAAGCAAGAAACAGGGATTGTTCATGAAAGTTTTTATGTTAGGGTGGGAATTTCCACCATTTATCAGCGGCGGGTTAGGTACTGCATGCTATGGTCTTACCAAAGCGATGGACCAGCTTGGCATCAAGATTGACTTCGTTCTGCCGAGGACGGTTGAAAGCGAATATTCTACTCACGTAGAACTGCTAACTCCAGGCTCGACGCGGGCGAAGGCACATCTGAAATACAAGGGGTTTAAAAATGTAACATTTTGGGCAATCGACTCACCGCTTCGGCCGTATGAGACGGCCGGTGTCCACGGGCAGCATGGCGAGAAGATTTCGGCAGGAAAACAGCAAATCCCCGGCAGCGATGCCAGTTCAGCCGGTCGAATGGGCGATGGGATGGATTGTTCGGGCGACATCTGCACTATGGTGCATCGTTATGCTGAGGCGGCTTGTAAACTGGCTGAGGGCGAGCAATTTGATATTATTCACTCTCACGACTGGATGACTTACCCTGCAGGGGTCGCGGTAGCAGCAATGAGCGGGCAACCACTGGTTGTGCACGTGCATTCGACAGAATTTGACCGCAGCGGTGAGCACGTCAATCAGATAATTTACGATATTGAGCGAAAAGGGATGCACGCAGCGGACAAGGTTATAGCTGTAAGTTACCTGACACGAAACATTATCATCACAAGGTACGGCGTGGCGGAAGATAAAGTTGAGGTTGTATATAACGCGGTTGAGCAGAATGATGAGGAGATTATCCTGTCCAATCAGACCGGCATAAAGAGAGGGGAGAAGATAGTATTGTTCCTGGGTCGGATAACTATGCAGAAGGGACCTGAGTATTTCCTTCAAGCTGCAAAAAAGGTGCTCGATTTTATGGACAATGTGAAATTTGTGATAGCCGGGGACGGCGATATGATGCATCAAATAATCGAAATGGCTGTAGGGCTTGGGATTGGGCATAAGGTATTGTTTGCGGGGTTTTTGTGCGAAGCTGATGTTAAAAAGGCTTTCGAGATGGCAGACTTATACGTGATGCCTTCGGTTTCAGAACCTTTCGGCATTGCGGCTTTGGAGGCGTTAAACCACGACGTTCCGGTGCTGATAAGCAAGCAAAGCGGTGTTTCAGAGATATTGAGGAACGTTTTGAAGGTAGATTTCTGGGATACAGATGAAACCGCTAATAAGATGGTATCTGTTCTGAAAAATCCACCGCTCCAAATGACGCTCAGGGAGCACGGCGATTTGGAGGTGAGAAAGCTACGGTGGCAATATGCGGCCGAGAAATGTGCAAAGGTCTATGAAGAGTTGACGGTAACTATCTAATTTTCTTGAGAAAGGAATCTACTATGTCTTCGGTATGCTTTTATTTTCAGGTGCATCAGCCATATCGCTTGCGTCATTATACCATTTTTGACAATAACGGGCTATACTTTGATGACCAGAAAAACGCATCAATCTGCAGAAAAGTCGCGAAGAAATGCTACTTGCCGGCGAATCGGCTTATGCTTGAGCTTATAGAGAAATATGAAGGCAGGTTCAAGATTGCATATAGTATAACTGGTGTTCTTCTGGAACAATTAGAGAGATACTGCCCTGAGGTTTTGGGGACATTTGAAGAGCTGGCAAAGACTGGGTGTGTGGAGTTTTTGGCAGAAACCTATTATCACAGCCTAAGCTTTTTGTATAGTCGAAACGAATTCTTTGAACAGGTGTACAAGCACATAGAGACAATTGAGCGGCTCTTTGGACAAAGGCCCAGAGTCTTTCGCAATACCGAGCTTATTTATAATAATGACCTGGCGACTACAATCGAGGAAATGGCAGAGTTTGATGGTATAATAGCCGAAGGGGCGGACCACATTCTTGGTTATAGAAGCCCAAACTTTATTTATCAGCCGCCAGATTGTAAAAATACCAAGCTCCTACTCAAAAACTACAAGCTAAGTGATGACATTGCTTTCAGGTTTTCGAACCGTCACTGGTCAGAATGGCCTTTAAGGGCGGATAAATTTGCCGGCTGGATAAACCAAATCAACGGCAATGGTTATGTGTGCAACCTCTTTATGGACTATGAGACTTTCGGTGAACACCAGTGGCACGATACAGGCATTTTCGAGTTCATGCAGCAACTACCCGAAGAAATTCTCAAACATCCGGATAATGACTTTAAAACACCAAGTGAAGCGATTGAGGCTTATTCAGCGGTGGGCACCTTTGATGTTCCTCATACTATAAGCTGGGCAGATATGGAACGGGATTTGTCCGCCTGGCTTGGTAACAAGATGCAGTTGGGTGCGATTGACAGCCTGTATAATCTGGAAGGGGAGATTAAGCAGTGTGAGGACGCTCGTCTTCTTGAAGATTGGCGAAAGCTGCAAACCTCGGACCATTTCTATTACATGTGCACCAAATGGTTTAACGACGGAGATGTGCACAAATACTTCAATCCCTACGATTCACCCTACGATTCATATATCAATTTCATGAATGTGCTGGATAATCTTAATTATCGGTGCTCAGAAATTTTGGCACAACCCGAAGTGGAATCTTTGCGTACTGCTGGTCAGGAGATGGCAGTAGTTTGAAGGCGTGGATAAAGAAAGCTATTAATAATTTTTTCTATCTGACTGAAAGGAATTAGTTATGAACTCTATTGGAACAAAAAAGAATGTAGTCAACAGCAAGAAAACACAGACTGTAGTACCCATAAAAGGTATACAGGAACCCAAGGGAAAAGCGATGGCAATGGCCGAGATTGGGCAAAAGGCTGCATCGCGAGGCATTCAGCCGAGCCAAACTGTAGTATCCATGAAAGGTACACGGGATTCCAAGCGAAAAGCGATGACAATGGCTGAGATAGGCCAAAAGGCCATGTCGCGAGGCATTCAGCCGGGCCAAATGGATAAAGCTGGACTTATTCACTCTATCCAAAGGGCAGAGGGCAACACTCCTTGCTTTGGGACAACATCAAATGGCCAGTGCCATTATACCGACTGCTGCTTTATGGCGGACTGTCTGGAAGTTTAAAAGTCGGCATAGGAGATGCACACACTGGGATTCGTTATTAGAAAGGGTGGTTACGTAAGTTCCTGATCTTAGAAGCGCCTCCACACCATATTTAATGAAGAGTTTGATAAACGCAAACTACATAGATAGACGAGCACGTCTGCCCAACAATATATTATATAATCAGGATGTTTGAGGAAGATTTTGATATAATTATGAAATTGAAGGGCTTGGTTTCGCAGGCGTCTTATATGGGTGCTGGCGCAATGGTATTTGGGATGTTATGCGTATCAACATAAACAATGGTAGGCGTATAATTACTGCGACAGAATGGCCGGAAGGGGTTAACTAAACTACAATATAACTTGAGAGGGTAAGCTATGAGCAGAGTTTTCGGGTTGAGTACGGAACCCGGCAGCCGAGCTTACATTTGGGCCGGGCGCGTTAGTTGGTGTGTGGGAATTTCCGCTGCTTTGATTCTTTTTGCGATGATACCGCATTGGTACGTAGCGCTCCCCGTTGCTCTTTTTGGATGCTGGGTGACGACGAGTTTATGCGGCCTTCTTTGGTATGAATTACGAGAAGTACTTAACTGCACTGACCGGCTCCACCGTATTCTATCCGCATTGACACTCATTCTCGCCATTCCCATAGGATTCATCGCATTTTATCTCATTCCGAACTGGGGTGATTTCGAGTTTAATGGCCATCCCAGTCTTCTATCAGTGGCGGGCAGTGCGCTTTTGGGCATACTCTCATTCGTACTTGGGGCTGGGATAGTTGCCTTTCTTGGCGTAATGCTTTCGGGCATTGTGTTGCGATTCTTAGGGCGGGGCACCCATGCCTACAGGAAGGGTGAACTTCCATAATGGAGTAAATATTTTTTGGGAGCAACTATTCGCCTAACAAACAAATTCGGCCGACCGCTTTCAGCGTCCGCTGAATTCGCACATTAGATAGATAATATGATAATCAACAAGCTTAATAATTTGACGGAAGCCGATCTCGATTTCACAATATGGAGATACTTAACGTTCTCAAAGTTTATATCATTACTAACCTATCAAGCCCTTTGGTTTTCCAAATTAAATATTCTTCAGGACCAATGTGAAGGAACTCTGCCAGTGCCTGCTAAAATCAACATGCATGAAGAGTACCAAAAATGGAAAACCTTATTTACTGATACAGATCATCATCGACAGATCGACGAAATGCCTGACCGAAATGTCGAAGATGGAAGAGAATTGACGGTTGTCAATTGTTGGTTTCTTGGTGATCATGAATCACAAATAATGTGGAAAGCATATGTCGGCAACTCAGAAGGTGTAGCAATCAAATCGACTATCCGAAAATTATGCAGCTATGTTTTCGTCTATCCAGAGTTTAGCCATATTGGTAAAGTAAAATACGTTGATCTTAACAAACATAACATGAGTTTATATGAAGCAAATCAAGCCCACGAACGCGCATTTCTAAAAGATAAAAATCAATATTCCCACGAACAAGAGATACGGCTTGTTACCATGAACTTGAAAACTCCCATGTGTGTCAA
>JBAPXT010000163.1:0-3027 GCA_049284355.1 Sedimentisphaerales bacterium | reverse complement strand
CAGCATCGCTATATAATCCTTAACCTGCTCATTGACGGCGTTGGGGACAACGACCACTTTTGCGCCGGTCTTTTTTGCCACTGCCTCTGCGTCATCGCGGTTATAAAACGGCTCCATTAAAATAACTCCGGCCTTTTCCGATTTCATTGTATTTATCACTTCCAGTATATGCCCAGGTCCCGGCGGAATTCCCGGCTTCGGCTCAAGCTCCGCGACCACGTCAAGGTTGAATCGATTGGCGAAATAAGGCCAACTGCGATGATAGGTGACAATTTTTGAATGTTCAAATGGCTTGAGTTTGGCAACCCATCCGGCCATAGCGTTATCCAGCTTTGAAAGAAATGCCGCCAGATTACGGTCATAATCTCCCACGTGCTCGGGGTCAAGCAATTTGAGGCGTTGGCAGATGTTTTTCGCTATGATTCTGCCGTTGTAAGGGTCCAGCCAGTAATGGGGATTGCCCATAGGATGAACGTCGCCCATAGAACGGTCTATTTTCTCGGTGGGAACCTCAAGTTTCAAAATTCCTTCGGAAGCATCCAAATGGCCCGGCGTATTGATTTGTATCCGCGGATTGCGCGAACCCTGAAGAATCAGCCCTTCGTATCCGATTTCCAATTCAAGACCGATTCGTATCCAAAGGTCTGCTTTTTTGGCCTTCATCATATAGTTTGGTTTGGCCTGAATGAAATGTGGGTCTTCATCGCCGCTGCCGATGGAAGCGACTGATACAAAATTGCCTCCGACATCCTCGGCGATGGACGCCAGAGGCGTGGTAGTGGTTACGATATTTAACTTGTTCCCGACCTGTTTGCATTCACAGGGGTCATTCCAAAAAACACCGCTCAAAACTATACACCATAAAAGAATAGTTTTAGTAAATCTGATTATTGAATTTGTATTCATAATTTCTCCTTTTAATATTGATGGGCCGGATGCAGCCCAATTAAGAAGTCTAACTGCAACCATAATTCGTTTCTGTCCACATCGCCTGCAAAATTTTCCCCGTTTGTGTGCTCGAACTGCAGACGCCAGAACATAAATTCGCTCTGGCGAAACGTCAGGCCTGTCGTGTAAGAATTCTCATGCAAGCTGCTGCTATCAGGAAACTGGGTATAATCGTATCGTCCGAAAATGCTCCATCTCCTGCTGAACTGATATTCCAGAGAACTGTAAAAGCCGTGTGCGTTTACCGTGTCCTCGAACCCTTCTTCCTTCTGGCTGAACAGAAGCTCGTTCATCCACGTGAGCGATTTGTAAAGGCCATATTGCGGGTCACGCCATTTGTAGGTCAAATCAAGTCCTTCCACATTTGTCCGATGTCCTCCGCCGGTGTTAGCATTATCGCCTGTGGCAAAACTGCCGCCGAGTTCGATGCTCGAATCCTTGTTAAGGTCGAAGAAATTCTTCAGATGCGTAACGTACATCAGGTCATGGGCCCGGTCTCCGGCAAAACTTGCCTCGTTACCATTATTTTGCACGTCAAATGTCAGCTGTATGTAGTGGTCCCATGGATTTGGCACCAGCCAGGAAACTTCCGCGCCGCCATCGTTCAGTCCCTCGTCGTCGAAAAATTTCCTGAGGACGTTGGGCCTGTCAACCCAGGGCATAGCGTGGGTATGAAACATATTGGCTTTCCCGAAAGCTGAGTAGAATTTACCGGCCCTCGCCTGAAAGTCGTATGGCAGGCTGGTAAATGTAAAATATCCCTCTTCAATATCAGCTTTATATTCGCCGTTATCCCCTCTTTCGATAGCCAGGATTAAATCGGCCCGTCCGTATGGGTCAACGGGATTGGAAAATCCAAACTCAACTTCCCTGAGCTGTGCTTTTGCGGTCTTGCTGCCCGTGATAGAATCCGGTGTTTCACCTTTGGGGGTCGGACCTCCATGAAAAATAAAATCGCCTATGGCGGAAATATCAGGATTGAAACTTTGAGAAATTTGGCTCAAAGGTTTTGTCTCATATCCGGAAACTGCTGTCAAAGGCATATTTGACTCAATTGCCGTTGCTTGCTGACGGATCTCTTTTGCTGCCGCTTCCTGATTTTGTTTTAAAAGCTCAATTTCCTCTCTGAGCATCTTGATTTCGGCAGAGTGTTGTTCATTCTCCTCCTTCATTTGCTGCTGCAATTGACTTACCTGCTGCTGTAAGAGCTTCAGATCATTCGTATCTGCGTTTTTTTGCTCCGCAAAACTAACACAGGCAAAAAAGAAGTTTATAAAAAGACTATATTTGAATTTGTATATCCGCATATACTCTGTCTCCTTGCATTCTCTACGATTTGTTCGGTAAGACGGTTTTGACTACGGCTTTTGAAGCATGCAGTCAAAACACCCATCTTTAAGAATGATGATCGTCAGCAGACAGATGGAGGTGCACGTGAGGGGGGAAATTGAAAATCTACAATTTGGGGTAAGAAGAAATTTCTATAACTTATTGTAAATGAAATTTCATTAACCTGATGTACTTTTGGGGAAGACTGTAGAACAGCAGAATTTTTATTTATTACTCCCTGCTGGCAGGTTGGACAATGCTCAGGGTCGTGATTCTTATCCTTATGGTGTTCAGCCAGATGCAAGGCAAGCATCACGTTTGTGGCGGTCAGAATGAAACAAACGCTTACAAGGACAAGCAATATTATCCTGAGGCCATTTTTCATTTTACGCTCTCAAACTTTACGAACAAGATGAGCACCAACCATCGACCCTGACCTGCTGTCTGTGAAACACAAAACCCTTCTTCAGTCCCTTTATTAACGGCAAAGAAAGGTCTGTAAGACAAAATGTTTCTCCGCAGCTAATGCAGGTGAAATGCGGATGGCATTGTTTTTCGGAGCAATTGCGAGCCAGCTCATATTTCCAGGTTTTGCCTCTGAGAAAGGCTTTATGAACCAAATCCTTAGCACAAAGTTTTTCCATTATTCTGTAAACAGTTACCTTATCCGGGCAGTTTCTGCTAAGTTTTTGCGCAAGTTCTTTTTTGGAGAGCGGCTTTTTGGCTTTAAGTAGTTCCTGTACTATAAAG
>JBAPXT010000162.1:0-8180 GCA_049284355.1 Sedimentisphaerales bacterium | reverse complement strand
CCCATTATACTGTTATATTTATCGCTGCCGCCGTTGGTATATCTGTCCTCACCCATCGCCACGTCCATTAAAAACTGCGGGCTGCCCGTTATGTAAATATCAGCCTTGTCCGGACTATCGGTGAGTTTATTTATATGTATCGGTATATCAATAACTTCGCCGTTTACATAGTTAACTGATGAGGTCGAGTGGCTTCCGCTCGGTACCCGACACATACCCATATCCCAGCCGCTTATTGCCTGAACAACCTCCACTTCAACAGTTTTGTTAAATGCTCCACTATGGCCGTTAGAAGTGACTTTATAAACAGGAAGGGCGTTGATAAATGAATAAAACTCGATATTATAGTCGCACTGGCCATCCGGAAATTGTAGTACGCCGCTTGACCCAGTCGCATGGGTTATCAGCGAGTTCAACATATCCTGCTGCTGGCCCATCCAGAAAAGTGACTGTTCGTAGCCGGCCTCAGCGGCAAGCATCGCGGCCGCTTCGTTTTTCATCATGATTGCTTTGTGTCTGACTCCATAGGCGATGTTCAACAGGCCCACTCCCAAAGCTCCCAAAATAATCAGAGATACAAGGACCATAAGAAGTATAGAGCCCTTTTGCCTGCTTCGGAATAAGGAAAGGAGGTAGTTTTGCGTTTTGCGTTTTGCGTTTTGGGTTCTCATGGTATCTCACCCTCACTCAATTTTCTAAATAATAGTTACCTCGGCCATATATTTCGCATAAGCGTAGCTGTCATCAATTTGAGGGTCTCGCCGTCATCGGGGTCTGTCAGGGTAATATCAATTCTGACCGAGCCCTCACCCGCGCCGTTTAAGGTTGAGTGGCTAAAAGCGCCGATGCCCGGGTCAGTGCTGACATTTTCCGCAAGAACCGTCGTGCTTGTAGGGGTGTTTTTGTGGCCGCCACCGTCTGGCACACCCCCTGGCGGATACAGACCGTAGTCAAGCTTCAATTGGTTGCCCTCGAGATAAAAAAGGGCGTAAGCTGTTGCTGTTTTTGTAACATCCATCAAGTGGTGACTGTCAGTTTTGTCTAATTCAACATCCCAGTATCTGAACTCCACCGCATTGCCGGACGCTATACTCTCTCCGACCATTTGCGCCGGGACAGCAGGTGTAAAAGTGGTACCATTTATCTTATAGATTATATAACCAAGATGGTTGGAATAACCAAGACGGTTGGACTTTCTTCCTATACTGCCGAACGCCACTGTGACGGCATCCGCATCCTCCTTTATTTTCTTGTGAGCAGAATCGTAGGTTTGCTGCCAGCCCCGGCTGCCGCTAATAAGCAGGACACCAACCGCTGACACGAGTATTATGCCGATGGCCGTAGTAACCACCAGCTCTATCATAGTAACGCCGGAACAGAATTTGTGTTTAATATTTCGCATCTTGCATTGAATCCAAATTTCGAAATCGTATTTTGTATTTTTAGCCCCCATCAACACAGGCATAAGTACTCAGAGTAATATCCGGAATATTCGCCAGGTAATGTTCTGGAAACGTCAAATTCCCGTTTCCGTCAGTTACCCCAACTCCCACTATAACAGAAAGCTGCCGTAGTTTTAATTGTGCCCCGGCATCTACGGCGACATCCTGCCATCTGAGCATCACCAGCATCGGCAAGCTATCAACTGTGATAGAATGTACAGAATTTTGTAGCGGGGCGCCCAATTCCCCACCGTGTCCTATAAGCCACTGGTCGGGTATCCGGATTGCGGCTGAAAAGCCCAGTCCCAGCGTGGATGGGTCATAGTTTACCGAGCCACCGGTGCTCTTCCAGTCTTCGAGCAGTAACTGTGCAGTGCGCGTAGCAGTGATTTGTGCCTTGGCTATTCGGGCGTGTATAGCAGCATAATATTGATAGTTCAAAGCGCCTATGGCGGCTAAGGCCACAATAACTATAGATAACGTTACCTCAACCAGGGTGGCCGCCGACGCAAATTTGGACCGCTTAAAGGTCATAATCATAATCATTCCCCTTACACCCTCACAAACAGCAGGAATTTGTGCCTCCTGCATTACTGCTAAAAAAAGCGATGATTGCTCTGCTTCAGTTGATATAAGAAGCTCACGATGCAGACCGAAAGTTTTTTCCCCTCATATAGGTTCTACTTAATTAAAGTATACACCAAAAACCGTCAAAGTAAAAATCAGTCTAAAGGGAACCAGTTTTGTTCCCGGATGCATTAAGCATACCTATGCATCATTGTTTCAGAAGTCGGAAAACTCCTGTGCCCTTATCGGACTCACAGGAAACGGCGGATTTCTCTTTATCTTTGAAGTAAAACAGGAACCCCAATAAGAAGCGGTGCTGGAAACGCAAAAGCTTTGTGTCCTCCGTCATGCAGCCAGCGTACTTTTTAGACCAAGATGGCTATGGCCATTTCTGGCCATAGCCATTATCGCTTCATTGGAGTAACTGTCGCTGCGGATTCGGGCTGTTTAGCAGCCCCACCCTGCCTCCCTCAGCTATTCTAAAAGGAGACATTAATTTGTAGACATCCGCTCATTCAGACTACAAGAGATTCAGGTGACAACAAACCTTACGGCGTCTCTACCCAGTTACCTGCTGCATCCAGTGTAATCTTAGAAGGAGTGGTGATAGTTGCACCCGCAGTAGCTGTAATCAGGAAAGTCATTGGGTCATTGTCAGTTATGATCCATGTGAAATTGCCGACTCCGGACTCACCACCTGCGAAATAGGTGCCGCTTAAGTCATTAGCTGCAAAACCTAATTGCGCCAGAGTAGGGACAGCAGTGTAGGCAGCGCCCTTCTCGGCGAGATGGGCACGTAAGCCGGTTGCTATGGTACCCATAATCGACTTTCCTTCCGACCACTTGGCTGAATCGATACGACCTCGCATCAACGGGATCGCCACCGCAGCCAAGATGCCGACGATGAGAATGACCACCATCAGCTCTATCAGTGTGAAACCTTTTCTACTTTTCATTTTTGCTTCTCCTAAAAAAATGTCTTAAAAATACATTACTTGCTGTTACTTCTGAAAACGAAAGGCCGTGGAACTTTGAATTCAACAGTTTCTAACTTTTTCGGCTTTTCGTTTTCATCTATCGGTCAAATTCATCAGCGACTGTATTAGTTTTTCGACCTTTTTACTGCCTGGTTCCGTTGCAGCTCCGTGGTTGGGCTACTTTGATATATCTGACATTGTGAAAATCGGCAGATACAGCGCAAGAACTACCACCAGTACAATCGCTCCAACCGTTACAATCATTATCGGCTCAAGCAGACTCGTCATTAGGGTTATTGTAGAATCAACCTTTCGTTCGTAATGCATGCTGGTTCTTTCAAGCACTGTGGCCAGAGAGCCGCTTTCTTCGCCGACCTGTATCATTTTGATGACCATATTAGGGAAAAAGCCAACTGAGGCCATACTCAGGGAGATGTTTGAGCCTTCGACAAGCATCTCTCCGGTTCGTACTATAGCCGCTTTTATAATATCGTTATTGGTCATCCCTGAGAGAATATCGAACACATCAAGCACTGAAACGCCAGCAGCAATTAAAGTTGACATCGTTTTGCAAAACATTGTAATAAATGCTTGCCTGATTACTTTGCCAAATAAAGGAAGAGCGAGGGCGATTTTACTAAATAAATAATGCCCCTTCGTGGTCTTGGAGATAGTGATTGCGAGAACTACCAGGAAAAAAACAGTGCCGATAATGTAGAGAAGATTGTGGTGTAGAATGTCGTAAAAAGCCATAAAGCCCCGTGTGAAAGCAGGCAGGCGGCTGCCAATCTGGTCAAATATGGTACGGAATCGTGGAATAATAAAAGCCATTATAAATATGACTATCAGCACTATAAATCCGAGCACAAAAATAGGATAGGCTATTGCACCTCTGACTTTTTTTATCAACTTATCGCGATTGTCGAAATACTCCGCCAGTCTGCGCAGCACCTCGGGGAGGTTACCGCTGGTCTCGCCGGCTAATATCATCGCACAAGCCAGCTTGTTAAAAACCTTTGGAAATTCCGAAACACTGTTCGAAAAAGTCTCGCCCTTACGCACTTTTTCCAAAATCTGTTGTAATATTTGTCGAAGCTGTAAATTTTCTATATCTTCGCTAATGGTCTCCAGGGCCGTGGTGATGGCAATTCCTCCCTCTGCCATTGTGGTCAACTGCCAACAAAGCGCTGCCAACTCTGCCGCTTTGATTCGCGTTTGACGAACTGCTCGTCGGGTTTTTTGGGTGCTTAAAGCTATTTCATTAACAGAGACAGGAGTAAACCCCTGTTCACGAAGCCAGCCAAGCACATCATTTGAGGAAACCGCTTGTTTGAGACCTTCTTTTCGCTGTCCTGATGAATCCCGAGCAATATACTTGTAACTTTTCATTTATCGAACCTTATTAGCATCACTTGATATTTAGCGTTGTTTAGTTTTTCTTTTCCTATTTGCTATTCGCTATTATTAATTCGCTACTTTACGGCTCTTTCACAGTGCTATATACCATCGGCGTCCGAAAATCTTGAGTTTAGTAAAAAATCGAACTACAACTTTATAAAACCTCGCCCGAAGTTACATCAAAAGCTGCTTTTCTTGTCCTTTTGTAAGAAAGTACCGCCCCTTTAAGGTGCGAATTAACCTTTACTGTTTCTGTAATCTTTTCCCAAAACTGTTCATTGCTATTCCGACCCGATGTCTTCGGTAAATGTTGTACTAAGGACTTCTTCTGCAGTAGTTAAGCCCTTCATCATATTACAGATTCCGCTTTCAAGTAACCCGCCATATCCTTTTTGTCGTGCAGTTGCTCTAATTTGCCTCTCATTAGCGCCGCTGATGATCTTTTCGCGAATATCACCATCCATAACGAGGAACTCAAATATGGGCAATCTACCCTTATACCCCATATTTCCACAGGTGTTACAACCCTTGCCGTGATAAAAGACAGTGTTTTTTGCCTGTTCCGGGTCAATTTTCAGGCGTTTGAAAACTTCCTCGCTGAGTTGAACGGGTTCTTTACATTTCTCACAGATTCTTCGCACCAGTCTCTGGGCAACGATTAAGTTCAGTGTCGAAGCCAGCAAATATGGCTCAATTCCCATATAGAGAAATCTGCTTATCGCACTGGGTGCATCGTTGGTATGGAATGTGCTCAGAACCAGGTGTCCGGTCAAAGATGCTTTTATTGCTATCTCAACCGTTTCTTTGTCTCTGATTTCACCTATTAAAATTATGTCCGGGTCCTGTCTCAAAATCGCCCGCAGACATATTGCAAAATCGAGATTGATTTCCGGCTTGATTTGAATCTGGTTAATCCCAGCCAGACGATACTCGACCGGGTCTTCAACCGTGGTAATGTTTTCCGTCGGGTCCCTTAGATAATTTAGCGCCGCGTATAATGTGGTACTTTTGCCGCTGCCGGTCGGGCCGGTGACAACTATGATGCCGTGGGGCTGCGACAATGCGGCTTTAAATTCTTCGAGACGTTTGGCTTCAAACCCCAGTTGATCTAAGTCACGGCTTGCCGCTGATGCGTCGAGGATTCGCATCACTATCTTTTCACCGTATATTGTTGGGATTGACGAGACCCTCACATCTATATCTCTGCCGGAGGCTCTTATTTTTAATCGGCCGTCCTGGGGCAATCTGCGCTCGGCAATGTCCATATCTGATAGAATCTTAATCCTGGCAATTACTGCGGCCTGCATTTTCTTTGCCGGCGGGACCATATTACAAAGCGCACCATCAATTCGCATTCGAATCACCATCGAATTTTCCTGCGGCTCGATGTGAATATCGCTTGCTCTGCTTTTGACCGCCTGGCTTAATAACAAGTCAACAAAGTGAATCACGGGCGCCTTCGTTGCGGCTTCGCTGTCTGCGGGTGCCTCTGAATCATCTCTTACAATCGACCCAATCTTTTCGTTCTCTTTGTCGACTTCGAGCTCTACGAGGTCGCGGAGCTGTTGTTCCTCGACATCAGAACCGTGGTAAATCATATCTATCGCATGGCGAATTTCTTTAGGCGAACTAATTACTACTTTAATCTGACGTTTTATTTTCAGCGCGATTGTATCTATTGCCAAAACATTAAGGGGGTCGGCCATCGCTATAATAGCTTTGTCATCTATCTCACCTATAGCCACGAAGCAAAAACGTTTGGCGATGCCCTCGGGTAATGTTCGAGCAAGGTTCACATCTATCTTGGTAATATCATCGAGTCGGACATATTCCATTGAGAGATGTTCAGCTAAGGCCAGGGTAATGTCCTCATCGCTTAGCATGTTCAGTTGAATTAATACCTCACCGAGTCGGCCGCCCTGCTCTTGCTGTGCGTTCAGTGCTTTGGTTAGTTCTTCGTGGTCCAAAAGACCTTTAGACACAAGTAGTTCGCCGAATTGCAGGTCGGCTCTTTTTCTAAGGGCAGGGGCATTGGCGGTAACTTGTTCAGATGTCATTAGATCACCTTAATCTGTTGGCTATTTAATAAGTTCTTTTCCAAAAAACAAGTTTTTCTCCGATAAATTGCGAATACGCAATCAGCGAGCGTTTCATTTTTACTTAGTTCTAAGTGATAAGAAGCTCAAGATAAGGGATAAAAGCTTCTTTATTCCCCACCGGTACTATAAAGTATACTAAAGAAAACATCAGAAGCAAAAAACACCGGTTCATTCGGGGTGGTAAATGACCTTGCAGACAAAAGATTTATCGATGTTTCTCGGGCAAAGGACATTTTTTTATGGGATGATTGGTAGTTCAATCCGAGCCGGTGTTGATACTTTTGTTTTTATTCTGAGCTGATACAAACGATACCGCAGTCAATACTATTTTTAAAAGTACAAAAGTTACGATTCCTATAAGTCTATCCGAGTAATAATTAACCAGGATTTACATCGATTTTAGAGCTTGTGAATATTGATGAAGGAACCAAAGTTTTTGTCAGGCTCTGGTACGAGCCTTACTTTTCCTTGTTTTCAATTTGTTTTTAATTTCGGTGCGTCGTTTTTTGATTTTCTCTATAGCAATGGGATATATTCCATATTCATGGATTGTTTCGTACATTGTAACAGCATTTTCCGGCGGAACTGAATCTCCAACTTCGCCGGAAGACCCTATTAATATACCTCTCTGCGGACCGATTTTTTCTATCAATTCCAATGTTTCATCTTCGACGTCATAGACGTTCCCTTGCGGCAGGGTAACTGAACAGCATACGTTTCCAAAAAGCAACTTGTCTGGGTACTGTTTTCTTATTTCAAAAATATCGTTGCATCCATTTCTCTCGATGGGATTAAGGCCATCAGCCCCGAATTCACTGAATATTATTGGTAGAAGTTCGCCGTATTTTCCATCGGAGTGAAACAAAAACTTAAAACCCTTCTTTTTAATCGGCTCGCTAATCCACCTCCACCGTGGAAGGGCGTGTTCGGTTATAAACTTCGGACTGAATATCGGCCTTGTATCGCACGCAATGTCCTCACCCATAAATAGCATCGGTGCAGACGCATTCTCGGCAAACACCTGCGCAATATAAGTTGAAAGTTTGGCGGTGCAGTCCATAAGCTGCTGAATAAGCTCCGGAGCATCATACATTGCCGTCATAAAAAGCTCCATGCCGGTATACGCGTAGGAATCGCTCACAGGACCTTCAACTGCTCCAATAAAGACAAGGTCATAATAATCAAACACTCCTTTTATGTGTTTAATAAATGGCTCATACCATTTCTTGACTTCTTCATACTTTGGAAGTTCGGGCATATTTTTCTCAAGCTCTTTTAAGCCTGTAGTGAGCGAAGTCGAACTATTTGAGAAAGGCCTTTTTGTAATCCAGTCCGTTCCTCCCTTCTGAGACACCTCCCAGCCGTCCGGATTTACTCCCAAAAAGCGTGTCCAGTTATCAATCTTTGAACTCATCCACGGTTTTGTGGGGTCATATATATGGTATGTAACATCAAGCCCGATTCCTTTGAAAGTTTTAGCGTTTATTTCAATTATCTGCTCGAGTGAATATTTTTTCGTTTCGTCTAATCCCCCATATCTTACCAGCAATTCTTTATTAACTACGAAATCGTATGTCAATATCCTGTCAGTCCGTTGCCGGCTAATCGCTTTCACAAATCTTTCACAATTAGTCATACTGGATGGTTTTTCCTCATCGTGTCCATCATAGACCGAAAGTTTTTCCAGCAGCGTATTG
>JBAPXT010000161.1:0-2501 GCA_049284355.1 Sedimentisphaerales bacterium | reverse complement strand
CAGAGAGTGAATATGCAGTAGCACTATTTAAGGAATACCAGCAGAAATGGGGAAAATCGGAAGCCGATAAAGACGGAGTCGTTCTTGAAATACATCAACATACCAAAGGCTGAGTATCTGGCTGAGAGTAATGTTATGGCTGGTCAGCCATATAAGAAAACATCAGAAATTTAATAGAGTAGCGTTATAAAAGAAAAAAGCTGAAAGGAGAATGCCATTGATGAAGACCGTAGTATTTGTGTGTGTCCATAATTCCGGCCGCAGTCAGATGGCAGAGGCGTTCTTGAATCATTTGGCGAAAGGTAAAGCTATCGGGATTTCCGCCGGCACTCAGCCGGGAGACAATGTAAATCCGGTTGTTGTTGAAGTCATGCGAGAGGTTGGTATCGATATCAGCGGAAACAAACCTAAAGCATTGACGTTGGACATGCTCGAGAAAGCGGATAAAATGATTACGATGGGTTGCGGAGCTGATGCCGGTGGTTTATGTCCGGCTAGCTTCGTCGAGACTGAAGATTGGGCACTGGAAGACCCGAAAGGTAAATCGCTTGAACAGGTTAGGAAGATTAGAGACGCTGTTAAAGAAAAGGTAATTGAATTGGTAGGCAAACTGGGGTAACAGTTAATTCTGAAATGAGGATAAGCATCAGTAAATTACTAGATTTAAAAACAATCAGACATGTTCTATCTATAATCGTGGCACTTCTGCTAGTTTGTCCAACCTTGAGCTGTCAGAGTACGGGAACAACACCTTCTGAGTTACAGATAGACTTCCTTGGGATTTCACATACCTTTCAGCTTGATGGTAAAGGTAGATTGAAATCTGAAGCTGAGATATCATCAGAAGATAGTAAAATCACTTTGACCATTAAAAAGGGCACTAAGTTTGTAGCTGAAAATGGAGAGACAGTTTACTCGGTTCAATGTGTAATTGGACCATCCTTATCTCTTCCATTACAAGAAGCTCAATTATTGGGAACGGTCTATAGTTTTAGTCCCGAGGGTATTACGTGTAATCCTCAACTCGAACTCACAATGAATTATGACCCAAAGGCGCTGTCCACGGAATTCATTGAGGAAGAAATCTATATTGTTTCATACGAGGTTTACAGTTGTAAATGCGGCGGTGCTTACGTGTGGTACGGTGCGGATAACAACCAGGTGAATCCGGGAAGCCATAAGGTAAGCGCTCAAATTGAGACGCTGGATAATTATTTGCTTATAGCAGCGAAGAAAGAAATGGTTGTTATTCATACTCCCACTGTCATACAGAAATAAACCCAGGGAGGCTTTCAATGGGAGAAAAAGGAAAAGATTTGCGGAAATATTCTGTAATTTGGATAGCCCTAGCCACGTGTCTTTTATTGCTGGCCGGTTGCTCATCACCGTCGTCTAAATCTAGTTCTCAACCCACGCCTCTTGACATAGCTTTCTCGAGTGGAAAGCCAACAGTCGCGGAGTTTGGCCGGGGGACATGTATACCCTGTAAAGAAATGAAGCCGATTCTAGATAACCTGGCAATGGTGTATAAAGACAAGTTAAATGTTTTGATCATCAGCGTAGATGAGTACAGATCGTTGACGAACCAGCAAGGAATTATGGCGATACCCACACAGATATTCTTTGATAGTAGTGGCAAAGAAGTAACAAGACACATTGGCTTCTTTGCCAGGGAAGACATAATCGCCCAGCTAAATAAGATGGGGATTGAGTAGTTGGAAGGTTTAGTGAATGCGATTGGCACTATCATCGAGAACCAGGCATGGCTTGCATTTCCCGCTTGTTTTTTCGGTGGAGTAGTATCCAGTGCTAGCCCCTGTGTTCTAGCGATGATACCTCTAATCATTGGCTTTGTGGGAGGGTATGCTGAAGGTTCACAGAAAAAAGCCATTCAATATTCGCTGATGTTTACACTGGGACTAACTATTACTTTTACCGTCCTGGGAATAATTGCCGGTACACTGGGCAGGCTCTTCGGTGACGTCGGGGGTTTCTGGAGCTATATCCTGCCACCAGTCGCTGTCCTGCTGGGACTATATCTCCTGTTTTCTGACAAACTAAACTTAAATATCGGTTTATCGCAACGATTTCTACCCAAGAAAAAGGCCCTGTTGGGAGCTTTTTTGATCGGCCTTTTCTTTGGAATAATAGCTTCTCCTTGTGCCACGCCGGTGCTGGGAGTGATATTGACTTTTGCCGCTGCTAAAAAACAGATTATATATAGTGGGGGTTTACTTCTTGCTTATGCTTTAGGACACTGGGTGCTTGTTCTCGGAGTCGGGATCTCGGCAGGCTTTGCCCAGAAAGTGCTGGCATCCAGGGGAATCAGTAATTTTTCAAATTATTCAAAAAAGGTAGCGGGTGTAATTTTAGTTGGGGTCGGTATTTATCTGTTCGTTTCCTTGTTGTTTTAATACAGGAGAACGACATCAAGGGGAGATACATTATTATGGCGGTTTGTTGGGTGAAAGCCTGTATTTGCGAAAAGGAGACCACTATTG
>JBAPXT010000160.1:0-7688 GCA_049284355.1 Sedimentisphaerales bacterium | reverse complement strand
GCAGTCTTGAATATAATTCCCCTTTCTCGCTCAAATCGCTCGAACAAGGCTTCAATACCCGTCTTTCCGAACTAAAACAAAAAACCAAATTTCACAATATCATAATTTCTCAATGGGACTCCATCGTTTATCGCGAAGGTTGCTCTAGGATGTTCGACATAAGATATTGGTATCTCGGCAGAATGCCTTACAGCCTCGAAGGTCTGGACTGTCTCGCAAAGTTATATCAAAACACTCTTTCCGCCGCCCTCGGGAAAAACAAAAAACTTCTCGCTCTCGATTTGGACAATACCCTCTGGGGCGGAATCATCGGGGAAGACGGCCTTGATGGAATTCAGCTCGGAGAGGACGGGATAGGAAAGGCTTATCGCGATTTCCAACGGCTTGTAAAAACGTTAAAAGCAAAAGGCATACTTCTCACACTCGTAAGCAAAAATAATCTCAATGACGCCAAAGAAGTCTTTGAGAAACATCCGATGATGATTTTGTCCTGGGACGATTTCACTGCAGTAAAAGTCAATTGGCAAAGTAAAACCGCCAATTTGCAGGACCTTGCAAAAGAGCTTAATCTGGGCCTTGATTCGTTTGTCTTAATCGATGATAATCCTCGCGAGAGAATGGAAATTACCAGCGAGCTGCCACAGGTCGAAGCGCCAGATTTCCCTTCGGACGCTGCCTTGCTCCCCGAATGGTTCGTCTCCCTCAACAGCCGTTACTTCGATAAACTTTCCATAACTGAGGAAGACTTCGCTCGCTCAGCGTTTTACAAAACGGAATATAAGCGAAAAGAGCTTCAGGAGTCCGCAGGCTCTCTAGAAAATTTTCTCAAAAAACTCGAAATGCAGGCCATAATAGGATTAAACGCCGAGATAATGGTTCCCAGGATAGCTCAACTGACGCAGCGCACTAATCAGTTTAACCTCACCACCCGCCGTTATTCCGACACCGACATCGCAAAACTTATGCGCGACGGAATTACACGGGTTTATGATTTGGAGCTGACAGATCGTTTCGGCTCTAATGGTGTCGTTGGCATCATTATTGCCAGACTCAAGGGCTCGCTTGCAACTATTGATACCTTCCTTCTTAGCTGCCGCGTAATCGGACGCACCGTCGAAAATGCGTTTTTTGGCTATGTCGCTCAAGACCTTGTAAACTCCGGCATCGCCAAAATTGTCGGCATCTTCACGCCCTCTCCCAAAAATTCGCCGGCAAAAAATGTTTACAAAAACCTCAATTTCACAATTGCCAAAACCGATGATAAAGGAAACGAAACTTGGATATTAACGGCCACACAAAATTTGCCGAAAATACCCGCTTGGATAAAAGTCAGGAAAAGAGCAGACAATGCGGCCCAATGAACGAATTGCAAAAGTCTTTTCACAGGTTTTTGAAAAAAACCCTGCCGACCTCACACTTCAGACCGATATGGATTCCATAGATGCCTGGGACTCTCTCGGACATTTAAACCTCATAATGGCCGTCGAAAAAGAATTTCACATCAGGTTTCCTACCGACCAAATAATCTCTTTGGACTCAATTGAGAAAATCCAGAATGCCCTTCAAAAAATGGGGGCTTTATGACCGTTGCCGAATTAATCAGGCTCAGTTTGGCGGCTCGTTGTCCCCTTCCCGTTTACCTCCAGATGTACCACGGCCTTTGGCGCATCGCAAAAAGGACTCTTTTCCCGCCTCGAATCTCGTCTAAAAATCGTCCCGTGGTCTCCGCACAAAAATTAACAGAGACTTTCGAGCGAATGGGCCTTGCAAAAAATGATTCTGTCTTCGTCCACAGCGGTATTGGCAATATCGGCATAATCGAAGGCGGCTGCAGAACGGTTTACAATCTGCTCACAGAATATGTTGACACCGATAAAGGCAATCTCCTCTTCCCCACCTTCTCTTTTTATTATGGCGTATATGACTATTTGGAAAGTAATCCTGTCTTCGACGTTAGAACTGCTCCGACTTATATGGGGACTCTGACACAATATGCCTTAAAGTTAAAAAAAGGCACCAGAAGTATTTGTCCGACGCATTCTGTGCTGGTTATAGGAAAAGATTCGGAAATACTCACCGCAGACCACCACAGGGACCCGACTCCCTTTGGACCAAACTCGCCGTTTCAAAAATTCCTTCGTTTGGACAATCCTAAAATCCTTCTTATCGGCGTTACTTCCGATGCTATTACGTTTGTCCACGTTGTCGAAGACTCTATGGCGGAGAATTTCCCCATAAAAACCTATACCGATAAAGGTTATGTAATCAATTGTATCGACCATAATGCTCAACCGTTGTCCGTCAAAACCAGGTGTCACACGCCGGTTGTTTCTCTAAGCAGAGACATCACACGTTTTGACAGGCTTTTCAGGGAAGAAGGAGTAATATGCAGGGAGGCACCGGTCGGCCTTTCGAGCATCGCCATCCTCGACCCTCTGAAGTTTGTCAATTTACTGACGGAATTAGCCTATGAAGGCAAAACAATTTACGGCAACATCCATTTCTAATCGCCCACCACTCTCCTGAGATTTACCCCCTCAGGTGTGTTGTTTACCTTCTCACCGCGGGTGCTCCTGCTCAACTTTCAATTAAAATTAAAAGTATAACCTGTGCCGGTATATAACCAACTAGGTGGTTGAATGTTTGCAGCAGATTTCTTATAATTTCCAAACAAAAAGGATTTTCAGGGAAAACATAAAATGACGCCGCTTGTAGGCATCGTAATCGTAAACTGGAATAACGCAGCAGATACAAATGAATGTCTGCAGTCTCTTGCAAAGGCTTCTTACTCCAATTACAAAATAATCATCATTGACAACGGCTCTGAAAACAAACAAGAAGCCAGAATTAAGATTCAAGATCCCTGTATCGTTTTAATTACTAATCCCGACAACGTTGGTTTCGCGGTCGCATGCAATCAGGGCATTGAAAAATTGCTCGAACTGGGAGCAGATTATGTGCTGCTGCTCAACAACGACACCACTGTAGCACCGGATTTTCTGGAGCATCTTATCGAATATGCCGCCAAAAACACTAACACAGTCGTGAGTCCTAAAATCCTCTACGCGGGGACGCCAATAATACAAAACCTGGGCGGCAGAATGTTCCCTCTGGCAGGCGGAACCATACACATCGGCAACGGCAAACCGAGCGAGAATTTTAAGAAACCATTATCGCCTGACCTACTGAGCGGCTGTGCGATGCTTATACCAAAAAATATCATCAAAAAGGTCGGCCTGATGAACCCGATATATTTCGCATATTATGAGGATACTGACTGGTGCACTCGAGCGAAATCTGCGGGTTATAAACTTGTTGTTGTCCCTGCGAGCGTCATTTGGCATAAACACTCGAGCAGTCGAGGAAAAAACCAGGAGAAGAAATTTTATCTTCTCGGCCGCAACAGTATTATCTTTGCGAGAAAAAATCTACACGGCCTTACAAAAATAATCTGGGTTATGTCGGCTGTTATAACGGCGTGGCTGTTTATGTTTGCACTAAGGTATGATTTCAAGACACGTTTGGCAAGACTGAAAGGCGTAAAAGAAGGCCTGACCATCACCTTTTCAAATCCCTGATTGACTCCTCCTACAAAACCCTCGTTATACTGCTTGGCAATTAAAATGAATAGTGTTTATCCTTTTTTCGGGAATTATTTGCTAAAAATTTTGTGTGAATAACTTTCATAAGTTTTAGGATATCAGATGGATGTAAGATAAGATAAATTATCTTCACTAAACGTGAAATGCCCTGGTCTATTTTTGACATTGGAAGCACAACAAACCACAAGTAAAAACCGTGCACGGTAGTTGGGGATCTTTTGCCCTCCACTATCGAATAAAGCATATAGTTTTCTGTTGTATTTTCAACGAAGTTAAGTGGTTTCCTGGCTTTCAAGAATACACCGGGAGAGGATGGGTCGCTCTCCAATACTTCAATATCGCAATCTGAAAAAATGAATTCCATATCGGATTTTTCATATCTCCAAAAATCAAAGGGGTATCCATGATACCTGAATCCCTTAGACCTTGTCGTAAGAAGCAGAACACCGCCCGGCTTAAGAATCTGTTTGATATTATGTATGGCATTCTGCCAGTTTTTGACGTGTTCCAATAGTTCTGTGCAGATTATCAGGTCAAAACTGTTATATCCAAACTTACTGATGAGTTCTTCAGCAGAACATATCTGATCGACACCGGGGCCAAATTCAATATCAACTCCTGTGTAAGAGCTTGGTCCGTATACTTGGGCAACAGACCTTAAAGAACCGTTTACATCGCATGAACCAATTTCGATAACAAGTTTACTTTTAACATCTTCCTCTTTGATGTGTGTTTTCCCGAAATTTATACAATATTTATTACACATTGTCTTTCGAGTCTTCCTTTTTCACGCTTATTTACAATGGTTTACGTTACTACCGGCTCCTGTTCAAGCAGCACCTTAACTATCTGCGCCGAAGGTCTCGGCCATTCTCCGGGCCGGCTCATTGTAAACGCTTTGAACTTTTCATAAAACTCTTCTGCCGTACACTGATCAAAATTCCACAACATCGCATTTCTGCCTAATCCGTCGGGGCGTTCGGTTTTTTTTCGCAGTATAAGACAGGGTTTATTGAGATATGCACACTCTTCCTGAATACTACCGCCATCGGTCAGTACCATTTTGGCTGAGCGCAAAAGCGCCGTAAAATTCATATAGTCCTGCATATCAAGAAGTATTATTTGGGGGTTGATTTCCTCAGTCAATGAAAACTTACTAAGATATTTTCGAGTGGGTTTATGAGTAACAAAAACAATCTTTATCTGCCTCGATATACGATTCAACAGAGAAATGACTTTTTTGAGTCTTTTGCGATGTGTTATGGTCTCAAGTCTGTGGCAGGTTGCCAGGGCAAAAGGCATCTCCGGTATCTCAATTGTCGCAGGAACATTTTCCATTAACCGCAGTGAATCGACTATCGTATTGCCATTTACATTTATCATGAGGCCACAAACATTCATAGCTTTTAAGTTGTTTTGCGCCTCTACAGATGGAGCAAACAGAATATCGCATCGCTTCATACAGTATATCCGTATCAGTTCTTCGGGGAACGGATGCCACATACAAAAACTTCGCAGACCCGCTTCCACATGACCGATTTTCAATCCCGCTGCTCTAGCCATTTTCATTCCAAGCAGCGTACTCAGGGTATCACCATGAATCAGACAAATTCCTCCTCCGCAGAACACCTCATCTCGCAGCCACTTTCGCCTTAACCATAATGAACTGCTCAACTTAAGGCTCCAGCTTATGGCGCCGGCTATGGAGACTATGTCCTTGTTTTTACTGGAAAGATTAATATCTGGTTCCTTTATGCCAAAAATCTTGCGCAATGACCGTGTAAATTCTGCATGCTGACCAGAATCAACGTACCGAAAAGGTATTTTGCGACTGTTCAACTCAACCATAATTGGAGCCATTTTAATGAACTGCGCCTTGGTACCAATAAAGAAATGTATCATCACGATTTTCTTTCACTATCCGGCAGGTATTCCTGCTTACGCAATAGAAACAACTGTTCATCCTGCAAAATCCGCAGCCGATTTATCATCCCTGCCAAAAGGGCGGTTATATAGCAGATAAGCGAGATAAAACCGAACCCGCCTCCTAAAAAAGCTACAAAAATATACGGCGAAAAGGTCCCTGTCATCAGATAATGCCTCAGAACAAAACCTTCACAAAACACGGCTAATGCCAAAAAGACCAGGCTTATACCCCCAAAAACATGCATCGGACGATAATCCCTGAATGCCCTCAGCATTATAACCAGGCTGTGCCAGCCATACGTCCACAAGTTGCCGGCGACCTTGCTCTTACCTACTTTGCGAATACCGATAACCTTTATTGGAACCTCGATTATCCGCAGCCCGCGAAATGCCAAATCCAAAATAACCTCGTGAGTATATGTATGGCCTCCCAATAACGTCGCCCTCAAAGCTGCGTCCCTGCTGTAGGCGCGAAAACCGCACGAAACGTCACGTAAACTCTGACCGGTCAGTTTGTTTACTATACCGGCAACTCTTTCGTTGCCCCATTTTTTTATCCACGGCATTTCCGGAACCAGATTAGGGTCTGCAAACCGGCTGGCCGTAACCATATCGGCTTTGTTATCAATAATCGGCCCAATCAGTTTTGCTATATCTTCAGGGTTGAACTGCCCGTCCGCATCGATATTGACAATGATATCAGCCCCTAAACCAAGAGCCGTGCGCAACGCCTGGCTGAACGCAGCCCCAAGTCCTCTGTTTCGGCCAAAACTGACAACCTTGGCGCCGGCCTCGGCTGCCAGATTGGCAGTGCCATCCGTACTGCCGTCATCTATTACAACGACATCGACGCCCGATACCCTCGGAATGTCCCTCGGTATACGTTTGATTACATCCGCTATCGTGCCGGCCTCGTTAAAAGCCGGTATGGTCACAACCAGCAAAGTCCTTTTCTCCTGCGGCATCTTCTTATCCCCAAAATAAAGATTCTTCTCTTAATTCCCTTGCCAACATCATACCAAAAATCCATGAGCTGGCAACCAACATTTGAAAAAACACAAATTTACCCGCCATTTGTGTGAAGGATTGCCTTCTGCAAAACTAACAGGTATAATTTTGCGGAAGTTACTAAACCATGAAATCTCGGGAGAAACAACTTATGCAAACCGGCCAGGAATCGAAGATAGCGGTCGTCATTCCCTGCTATAACGAGGAGGTCACAATCGGAAAAGTCATCGATGACTTCCGACGGCAGCTTGCTTCAGCGATTATTTACGTTTTGGATAATTGTTCGACGGATGCAACGGCAACTATAGCAGACAAACACGGCGCTAAGGTGATAAACGAGCCTCGTATAGGCAAAGGATTTACTGTCGAGAATATATTTAGTGAAATTGATGCGGATTTTTATGTGATGGTCGACGGCGATGATACTTACTCCGCTGATTATGCCAACAAACTTCTTGAACCGGTTATGGCCGGCGTTGCCGATATGGTCGTCGGAGCAAGGCTTGCAGAATATGCAGAGAAGTCATTCCGCCCCCTGCACATCTTTGGTAATAATCTTATTCGTCGCTTAATAAACTGGATGTGGCGAACTCAGCTTACCGATATTATGAGTGGATACAGAGCGTTTAACAGGCGTGTTGTAGAACGTATTCCGGTGGTCTCAGGCGGCTTCGAAGTCGAAACCGAAATGACCATCAACATGCTGTATTACAGAATGAAGATTATCGAAGTTCAAGTTCCCTATAAATCTCGTCCTGCTGGTAGCAAAAGTAAGCTGGACACGTTGCACGATGGCTTTCGTGTTCTGTGGAAAATATTTACTCTTTTTCAGTCATTCAAGCCCTTGACTTTCTTTGGCGGCTTAGGGTTATTGTTTCTGATTTCAGGACTTATGGCCGGTATTCTACCGGTACGCGACTATCTTACCGACCCTAATCATTACGTTCGTCATTTTCCTCTTGCAATCCTGGCTACAGGCATGGTGATTCTTTCTGCAGGCTTTGCTTTTCTTGGGATATTACTTCACGTGCTTAACTGGAGATTGTTGGAATTACATAATGTTCTTACCAGGAAAAAACAGGCAACAAAAGAAATAATTCAATAACTATGGTCGCATCGCATACAGTTAGAGGGTATGGCCCTCTCGATATG
>JBAPXT010000159.1:0-1990 GCA_049284355.1 Sedimentisphaerales bacterium | reverse complement strand
GTACACACCCTCTCTCTAACTCTCTCACACCAATACTCATGACTCTTGTCCTGAGTACCTTCGCGCATTTGGTGAAATGCGTTGCGGGGGGCGAGAGGACTAACTGTGATATTTTTATTTTGATATTCTTATTTTAAAACATTTGGATTTGTTTAGAGCTTAGGATTTAGATATTAGAATTATTTGTTACTATTTGTCAATCTGCCGTCTGTGTTAAAATAAGCCGAGATGATTCCTATTAAACTTTCACTGCGGAATTTTATGCCTTACCGGGAGAATGTCCCCACGCTCGATTTTACCGGCATTCATACCGTGAGCATTTGCGGCGATAACGGTAACGGCAAATCGGCGATTATCGATGCGATGACCTGGGCGTTGTGGGGCCAAACCCGCGCTAAACATGACGATGACCTCATCCATCAGAACGAAAATGAAATGGAAGTCGAGTTTGAGTTCGCCGTCGGTAAACAGAATTACCGCATCATCCGTAAACATGCCCGCCCGAAACGGCGCGGCGCTTCCGGACAATCCGCGCTCAATTTCCAGATTGCCACCGCGAATGGTTTCCGTTCTGTGGACGGCGATTCCATTTCACAGACCCAACAGAAGATAATTGACGTTTTGCACATGGACTACAATACTTTTACCAATAGCGCTTTCTTAAGGCAGGGTCATGCCGATGAGTTCACCAATTCCAGTCCGGCAAAACGCAAACAGGTACTGATGAATATCCTCGACCTGGTGCATTATGACGGGTTTGAAGCTCAAGCAAAAGATATTGTCCGACAGCGTGAAATGTTGGGAGCACAGCTTAAAATATCTCTTGCCGAAATTAATCGGGAGTTAGAACAGAAAGCCGCTTGTGAATTGGAATTACAACAAGCTCAGGTCGATTTAAATAGCATCGAGAAGTCGCTGGAAGAACAGGAATCGATGCTTAACGGGCTGCGTCAGCAGAAAGAATTACTGGAGAGCAAAAAAGCCCATTTATTGCAGCTTGAGAAACATCTGGCGGAACGCACACGGGCGCTCGCCCAATGGCAGGAACAAATGAAGCAGCAGCGCGCCAGGATTTCGGAGCATGAAGCAGTGATAACCCGGCGTGCTGAAATTGAGGACGGCTACAAGCATTATGTGGAATATAAAATCTTAAACGATACATTGAATAAAAACCTGGCATTGGTCAACAAATTAAGTCAACGGCGTCACGAATTGGAGATGTTTGTCGAACGGGAAAGTCAGTCCTTGACCAAAGAACATGCCTTGTTGCAGAGTAAAGTTTCCGAATTGGGGAAAGTTTTTCAGGAATTACCCAAACTGAGAGAGGATGCTCAACAGACTCGACTCCGGTTGCAGCACCTCGAAGGGGAAGAGCAAACCTTACATAACAAGAGAGATGCCAGCCAGGAAACTATCGCCCAAATCCGGAGTCTGGAAGCGGATAAAAGCCGGTTGGAAAAAGAAATCGTCGAAATCGAGGAGAAATTGAGTCTATTACTCACGCAGCCGGATACAGTAAAATGCCCTGTCTGTCAGACGGAACTGGGCGTAGCAGGCCTGCAGCATATTACCACTCACTATAATAGCGAAAAACAGAGTAAATTCGAGGCTGTGAAAGATCTTGTCGCGATGATTGTCCAGAAGAAAGCAACATCAAGAACTGCAGAGCTGGAAATAGCTCAATTGGAAAAGACACTGGCCAGAGACAAGGCGCAAGTGCAGAGCCGTTTCGGCGCATTGGAGCGGGAGATGACGCGCGCCGAAGAATCCGGTCGTCAGTTGATAGACGTAAAAGAGGAATTGAAAAAGATTGAGGAGCGGCTGGCGCATAAAGACTTCGCAGTCGCTCAACAGGAGACCGTCAATCAGATTGCAGCCGAATTAACCGCGATTAACTATGACTCCCATTATCATGAACAGGCCCGTCAGGAACTGGCAACCCTGCAAAAATACGAAATACCCAAACTTCAATTGGAAGAAGCCGCCAGAC
>JBAPXT010000158.1:0-2618 GCA_049284355.1 Sedimentisphaerales bacterium | reverse complement strand
GAGTACTTGCGGTGCCGAAGTAGACATCATGAGATGTAGCGCCGCTGCCTGCTGTCCAGCTTAGGGTAGGAGTAAGGCTGACATTTGTAGCCCCGGTAGCCGGACTTGGAGCACTTGCCGCACCGGGTGGCGGAGGAACAGTAACAAAGTTCCATACCGTACCTGTAGTAGTGCCGCCGGTGTTCTTCTCATCTATACGCCAATAATATGTAGTGCTTGTAGCCATCGTCCCGGTGTCATAGGTTAAAACTGTCCCATCAGCAATGACCTTGGTTACCGGAGGAGTTACAGTGCCGAAATATACATCACGTGAAGTAGCACCGCTGTCGGATGTCCAGCTTAAATCCTGAGTCAAGCTGACGTTTGTTGCGCCAGTTGATGGGACAGGACTGCTTGCCTGGCCGGGCGGTGATGGCGCTGTTGTTTCCGAAGGCGCAAACGCCGCCAATGAATGAATTATCGTGCCGCTGCTGCCGCTGAAGGTCCAGCTCAAAGTATTTGAGCCAGACGAGGTCACAGCTTTAGTGCTTGCGGCAGCCGTGTGATAGCTGCTGGTTTTGTCCCATCTTTCAGTAGAAGTTGAAGTAGTAAATGAACCGCTATTACTGTGGCCGACCACATCCACAACCCAGGCACCGGTGTTGGGGACAGTAATAATTGTGGAAATAGAAGCCGATGTCGCCGAGCTTGCTGCGACCGCTTCAGGGGCCTGCTGTTTTATATTACTAAGTGAAACACCGCCGCCGACACGATAACTAACGCTGCCATTAAAATTAACAAGAACTGTATAAGTGCCTACAGGAGGGTTCAGCATATAATACAAATCAGATCGCAAAGTGGTGCTATAAGAAGTGCCGCTGTAAACAGTTCGGCTTTTGGTCGAACCCGGCACAAGTGTCATACTTACACTGTTAAACTTGACACTGCTTATTATCTGGTCGGACGGGGTACTGTCTTTACTTACTATACTTACAACCAAAAGACGGTTATTGCCGCTGCCGACCGTGTGCGACCAGCTCAACGTTGTGCCGGCAGAGGCACTATATGCAGAACTAGCCGCATCATATTGAATAGTGTCGGCTGTGGCAGAATCGGCGGTATAATTTTGAGACGATTGATCGGCTCTAACATTGCTATAGGAACGCTGAGAAGGAGTAAATGCGTAACCGGATTTTAACGGAGTAACCGGCCCCGACCAGCCGCCGCCAACCTGTGCGGTGTAAAAGCCGCTGCTGTTTGTGACGGGATTACCCGGCAGGCCGCACATTGTCACGCCTGCCAGCGGCGAGCCGCCAGAAGTAATGTTGCCGGAAACGGTATAGTGAAGAAGCTGAGAATCAAGCTGGCTAATCAGCGCTCGCAATGCAGCTTTAGTGCCTGCCGTACCATTGCTTGCGCTTACACCGGAGGCAAGATGGGTAAAACCTGCCGCCATGCAATAGTACGTGTCGCAGGGGTCGCTGTGCAGGCTTTGATACCAGGCATCGTGATATGCCATATACTCACAAAGAAATGCCCCGGGATTCCCGTCCCAGTCAACCCAAGCCGTTATACCCAATCCCGAACTACTGTTAACCGCATCAGCAATAGACTCTACAGGTAAAGAGGAGTGTCGCACATACCCGGAAGACTGCGTCGTATCAGGCGGTGCCGGCGTTGGTTTCAGCGGGGATAGATAATCATCTGTCCAACTTGATGATGGCAAATTTCTGGCGTTGAATTCTATCTCCCAAGGGCCAGTTCCCTGTCCGAAACTCATAATTGCTACAGGATGAATATCTCCGGTAATCCGCCAGAAATCACCTGTAGGTGCAGACGGCGGCGTCCAGGAGCCGACATCCTGATAATCAATCTCGAAGTCGCCATTGCCTTTTGAATTGCTGCCTGTGCCGCCCGGAAATTCCGGAAAATAAGCATAAACATCGTAGCCGCGACCTTCCCAATTTGCTCCCTGCCAGCCGCCGGGATTTTGTGTCGTGTTTGTGCTGAATATACGAAGCATCTCGTTGGTTGGCGGCCAGTAACCTGTCAGCAGTATGTTTTGGGTATGACCCGCAAGACAAACATTCACAGCCGATATAAAAATAAGAAACCCCGCACAGAAAATTATGCAGAGTTTCCTACTGTTTAGAAAACTATTCGTCAATTTCTTTCTCACCTTCCGCCGCCTGCGTCTCTTGTCTTATGCTGATAACATATTCTCCCTGTTGTGCTATACAAACAAAAGATAACAGTTAATGCACTGGTAGTTTTCGATTTTTCACATCCCTGCGGTTAAAATGCCTCCTTTTAGATTATGGTGAATTATATCAGTTTTTATGTTAAAAGTCAATGCAAAACATCCTAAGGCTTTTAGATTAATGACCTTACATCAGATTTCAATGGAGTGGTGTATACGTTCGAAATAAAAACGGCCTGTAAGATTAGTTCCTACAGGCCGTTAATCGTTAGAGTTCCTATTTGTTCTTTATTGAACCTACCAGGCTGGGGCGAATTCAGCGAAATCCAGGAAATTAACAATGTTATCTTCATCCTTGTAGAGGTCGCTTCGAACATCCGGGTCAACAATAAGCCAGTTTTCACACATTATCTCAAGGTCTTCCCACTCAATGAAGCCG
>JBAPXT010000157.1:0-3519 GCA_049284355.1 Sedimentisphaerales bacterium | reverse complement strand
AAACTGGTATGACGGCAAAGGTTGAAATTGTTATTGAAGAGTTGAAAAATGTGATTAGCGTACCCATTCAGACGGTCGTCAATCAGCAAGGCAAAAAGGTCTGTTACGTTATGGCAAGTAAAGTACCGAAGCAGCGCGAGGTTGAGACTGGGTTGTTTAACGACAATTTCGTTGAGATTAAAAGCGGTTTGGTTGAGGGAGAGCAAGTGCTGCTCAATCCGCCCCGTGTTAGTGAGTCAAAAGCAACCGGTGAAAAAGAGCAAAAAGTAAAAAAAACCAACATAAAATCATCAGGGTCTGAGTCTGATGGCCGTAGTTGACACCAGGAAGTTGTGTAAAACATACAAGGTAGGCTCAGTTCAATTACCTGCATTGTGCGACGTTGACTTAAAGATTGAGCAGGGTCAATATATAGCCATTATGGGCCCCAGCGGTTCAGGAAAATCAACCTTGCTTAATGTGCTGGGTTGTCTCGACAGACCCAGCAGCGGCCAATACTGGCTGGGTGGAAAGGATATCTCAGAGCTTGACGATGACCAGCTGTCTCTGATTCGTGGTAAACATATCGGCTTTATATTTCAATCTTACAATCTTATCGGCCAGCTCAATGTTGTAGAGAACATAGAGCTTCCGATGATTTACCAGGGATTTTCCGAAAAGGCAAGCGATGAACATGCAAGGGAATTGGCAACAATGGTCGGTCTCGGAGGCAGGCTTAAGCATCGACCTTCGGAATTAAGTGGTGGACAGCAGCAGCGAGTAGCGATTGCGAGGGCGATGGCGAACGACCCCCTGATTATTCTGGCGGATGAGCCGACAGGCAACTTGGATTCTGAAAGTGGAACTGAAATCCTGAACATCCTTGACCGTTTGCATCAGCAGGGCAAAACCCTCATTGCAGTTACCCACGACAACAGTATCGCTGCGCGTGCTGAACGAACTATATTTCTTTTCGATGGGCGAGTAAGACAGTAGCAGTAAAAAAGCGGTAGCAAGTTATGTTTTTGTTTGGTTTAAAACGTACAGTTAAGTTAGGCATCAAAAGCCTTTGGATGCATCGGCTGCGTTCCACTCTGACGACGCTGGGTATCATTTTCGGCGTCTGTTCGGTCATTGCGATGCTTGCCATTGGGGAAGGTGCAAGTCGGGAAGCGCAGAAGGTTATAGCACAACTTGGCAGCACCAATTTGATTATTGAATCGGTTAAGCCGCCTGAGAAGCAAACCGATTCCGGCAAAGTGGAGACTGTGCATAAATATGGCTTGACGTATGCGGACGCTGAGTCAATCCACAACACTATACCCTATGTTCAGGTAGTCGTACCTGTTCGCGAGATAGACCAGGAAGCAAGATATCTTAATCACCCGAAGATGGCTATAAGAGTTGTGGGTACGATTCCGTGGTACACGGAGATTTCACCGGTTCAGCTGATTCGTGGGCGTTTTTTGAGCAGTACTGATTTGCATCATCAGCAGAGTGTATGCGTTGTCGATGAGGAGGTAGCAAAAAAGCTGTTCACATTTGATGACCCAATAGGTAAAGACGTTAGAATTCAGGGTAATTATTACCGGGTTGTCGGTGTGGTTGGAGCGCCGGTTTCGACGTATGGGCAGGATGGTTTCGGCAATGATACGGCCGCACCGGCAAATCCCAGCGGGGGAGTCGTGGGGAATGTTTATATTCCTTTGACAACCGCCAAGAATCGATTCACCGAGCTGGCTGCAAGGTTCAGCGGGGGAAATCGAAGCATCGAAAGAGTAGAACTGCAGAAAATCATTATCAAGGTTGATTCAGTTGAGCAGGTGTTGCCGATGCGCGACGTTCTGGATGCATCGCTGGCTCGACTTCACGATAAGAGTGACTTCCGTATAGTGGTTCCGCTGGAGCTGTTGCGGCAGGCGGCGCGAACAAGGCGGATATTCAGCATTGTTCTCGGCTCAATCGCCGCCATTTCACTTTTGGTCGGCGGCATAGGAATTATGAATATTATGCTGGCCACCATCAGCGAACGCACACGTGAGATTGGAATCCGCCGGGCCATAGGTGCCAGGAAACACGATATTATCGTTCAATTCCTCTCGGAAACACTGCTGTTAACGTTGATAGGGGGCATTTTGGGAATCATATTAGGCTCTCTTATACCATTTATGGTAACGTATTTTGGCCATATGCCCACGGTGATTACAGCCAGTTCGTTAGTGTTGGCCTTTGGCATTAGCGCGCTGGTGGGAATAACTTTCGGCTTGTACCCAGCATATCGTGCTGCCAATATGGACCCAATTGAATCACTGAGGCACGAATAACTCCCTTTTTTACAAAGACTTCCATTCTTACTCGGCGAAACTTACTGGAAAATCGCACCTTGATAAGTTTTTTTTCGCACTGCATCCGGCAGCACAGAGTTAAGTAGTAAAAATTTTTAGTAAAAACAAAAAAAGTCATTGACAAACAGGAATAACTACTATATAGTAATAACTATACTAGTGCACTGGCTGCCTGTGAGATTTGGACAATGGGTACAGGCGAGGTATTCTAACCACCAAAGCGGAAAAAAGAGAAACCGCCGCGTTACCTTTTGCTTATCAAAATCACTGTTGCAGCTGCACAGTTAAACAAAAGCTATTTTGTTTTCCGATGACGGAGCCGTCGGAGGAGGGCGGCTCTCTTTTTTTTTCGCACATTTCGGCAGGTCTTGCTTTTTGAATTACCTTGCGGTCGGCAGATTCCCGCAACGATAAG
This sequence comes from Sedimentisphaerales bacterium, assembly GCA_049284355.1. GTDB lineage: Bacteria > Planctomycetota > Phycisphaerae > Sedimentisphaerales > Anaerobacaceae > CAIYOL01. The sequence goes on along the minus strand of JBAPXT010000157.1, from coordinate 780 downwards.
AGAGAAACAAATTACCCAGCAAGGACCCCTCTTTGCAGGAGCCATAAACCATAATGCTAAATAACGGTGGGAATTTTCTACTCAACGCCGGCAGAAAGCGATATAATTGCTGCACAAGGTTTTATGGAGTTATTGATGCCGACTTCAACAGGACACATTTGACTCGTCTCGGCGTAGGTGCCGAGCTGGAGCCGGATGGGAGGTGCTATATGTTAAATAGTAGCAGCAGCGACAATAGTGGTGAAGGGTCCCCCTTCAGGGGAAATCAATTGAAAGGGAAAATAGACGCTTTCCAGATGAGATGCCGCAAGGCAGGTCTGAAGGTAACACCACAACGAGTGGCAGTTTATAAAACGCTGATTGAGTCAAAAGAGCATCCATCTGCCGATATGCTCTGGCGAAAGCTGAGGAAAACTTTTCCAAACATCTCATTAGATACGGTTAATAGGACCCTTCTGACTCTGGCCGAAATTGGTGCAGCTTTTGTCGTTGAGGGTTCGGGCGACGTTAAAAGGTTTGATGGCTGTTTTAAAAACCATCAGCATTTTAAGTGCATAAAATGCAAAAAAATCACCGATTTTTATCATAAGCCGTTCGACAATATCGTCGTCCCGAAGAGCATCAGCGAAAAATACACCGTATTGAAAAAAACGGTCTATTTTGAAGGTATTTGCGATTTATGTAAAAAACGCATCCGCAAATAAAAAGTGCTCGTTTTTGTGAAAGCACAAACACTGCCGAAATCTGGGATGCGATTCTTGGAGAAAAAGAAATAATGGC
>JBAPXT010000156.1:0-4234 GCA_049284355.1 Sedimentisphaerales bacterium | reverse complement strand
TACTCATATAGTAATATGCAGTTCGAATAAAGTCAAAAAATATTATTGCAAGGGTTTGCCTGCGACCAGGGTTGTCATTCCTGCGAAAGCAGGAATCCATTCTCCACCGTCATTGCGAGCGCAGCGCGGCAATCTCAAATTCGGTTAGGCCGCCGGCCTGTCCCGCCATAGCTTCAGCGAAGGCGGATTTATCCGACTGGTTACTTCAAACACCCTCCGCAACACCTGCCGATAATTGACTCGCGATGACCTATTCCCCCCTTTCCGAAAACGGCTCATCGCCGCGAAGAATTTGTTGACAGAGCAGGAGTAGTCTATGTACAATTTGTTTCTCGCTCGGAGAAAAAAACAAGCGGCTATATAATGGAGGCGTAAAATGAATGCCAGCAAAATATCTGCGATAACGACCTTATTATTGTCCTTTTTCATCCTGTCGGGTTTCGTTCCGGTCAAATACTCAGGCGGTTCAGGAGACCCGAACAACCCGTACCAAATCGGCTCCGCTGCCGACCTGCTGGAACTGGCGGCGGAAACAAATGATTATAACAAATGTTTCATTCTTACGGCAGATATCAACCTCGGCTCCTTAGACCCATGTACCACCGCCATTATTGCGCCCGATACGACCAACCCAGATACTGTTTTCAACGGCACCGCTTTTACGGGCGTTTTCGACGGCAACGGTCACACAATCAGTAATCTAACCATAGATACCCTCGGGGCCGAGAACAGTTATTTAGGCCTGTTTGGGAAAATCGGCACCGGTAGCCAGATAAAAAATCTCGGCATAGAAAATTTCAACATCACCGGAGGAGATGGTTCTTGCTCTCTCGGCGGGCTGGCGGGGGACAGCGACGGCAATATCAGCAACTGCTACTCGACAGGCGATGTTAACGGTGGAAAGAGTTCATTCTACCTCGGCGGACTGGCGGGGGTTACCGGCGGCGGCACTATCAGCGATTGCTATTCGGCTGGAACCGTCACCGGCGGAAATAATTCAACCCACCTCGGCGGGCTCGTGGGTTGGAACTCCGGCACTATCAGCAATTGCTTCTCGACAGACGCCGTCGCTGGTGGGAATGGTTCATGGAACCTCGGCGGACTGGCAGGCTGGAACGAACTCAGCACTATCAGCAATTGCTTCGCGACAGGCACTGTCGCAGGAGGAACTGTTTCATATTACCTCGGCGGGCTGGTGGGAGAAAATCACAACACTATCAGCAAATGTTATTCGACGGGTGCCGTCACAGGCACAGCATATCTCGGCGGCCTGACGGGGCACAGCGACGGCACTATCAGCAATTGCTATTCGACAGCCTCCGTCACCGGTCAGAGCGGTTCAGAATACATCGGCGGGCTGGAAGGAGTGAACGCCGGCGACACCAACAACTGCTATTCGACTGGTGTCGTTACAGGCTCAATCGATGTCGGCGGGCTGGTCGGATTTAACAACGACACTATTACGGCCTGCTTCTGGGACACTACAACCAGCGGACAAGCAACAAGTGCCGGCGGAACGGGTAAAACCACCAGCGAAATGAAAACGGAAAGCACCTTTACGAACGCGGGCTGGAATTTTGTCAACATCTGGCGCATCCGTGAAGGTGTTAGTTATCCCAAACTCAATATGTCCAGCTACTCAGGCGGTTCGGGTACAACCGGTGACCCATACCAAATCGCCACAGTCGCTGACCTGCTGGCTATGGCAGCAAATACGTACGACTACGATGCATACTTTATCCTCACGGCAGATATTAACCTCGCCTCCTCCGGCACATTTACCACCGCTGTCATTGCACCCGACACAAACAACTCAAACTATACTTTCGACGAGATTGCCTTCACCGGCATCTTCGACGGCAACAATCATACAATCAGCAATTTAATCGTAGATACCAACGGGGCCGAAAATGATTTTTTGGGCTTGTTTGGCGAAATTGGTTCCGGCGGCCAGGTAAAAAATCTCGACCTTAAAAATGTCAGAATTACCGGCGGAGATAATTCATGCGACCTCGGCGGGCTGGCGGGACAAAATTACTACGGCACTATCAGCGACTGCAATTCGGCTGGCACAATCAGCGGCGGAAGCCCTTCATGGTTAGTCGGCGGACTGACAGGAAGGAACACCGGCACTATCAGCAACTGCTCATCAAGCGGCGCAGTCAGCGGTGAAAATAACTCATGGGGCCTCGGCGGGCTGGCGGGATATAATTACTACGGCACTATCAGTAACTGCCATTCGAGCGGTACTGTCAGCGGCGGGGATGGTTCAAGCGAAATCGGCGGACTGGTTGGAGCGACCGACAACGGTAATATCAGTAATTCTTATTCAACGTGTGCCGTTAGCGGCGAAGATGAGTCAGAAAGTCTCGGCGGACTGGTGGGAGATGATCATTCCGGCAATATCAGCAATTGCTGGTCGAGCGGCACTATTGCAAGCGGAAATGCCTCACAGTCACTCGGCGGCCTGACGGGATTTAACTACGACGCCGATATCAGCAACTGCTACTCGGCCGGCAATATCAATGGCGGAAGCGGTTCAGTGGCTCTTGGCGGGCTGTCGGGACGTAATTTCGGCGGAGGCGGAGCTATAAGCGATTGCTTCGCGACAGGCAACGTCAATAGCGATGCCAATTCACAGAAACTGGGCGGACTGGCAGGATTTAACGACTGCAGTTATATCTACAGTTCTTATTCCACAGGCAACGTGACCAGCGGCGGCAGTGATTCCTGCGACATCGGCGGGCTGGTTGGAGATAACGGCAGCGGAATCGGAACTATTGAAAATTGCTATTCCACAGGCAATGCAAACGGCGGCGGAGGAACTTCACGAAATATTGGCGGATTGGTGGGAAATAACAACGGCTCTATCGGCGACTGTTACTCGACAGGCACCGCCAGCGGCGGCGCAACCAACGTCCATCAGCTTGTGGGCTATCACAGCGCTGGTGGCGGCGGCCCTGATATTATCAATGGCTGTTATTTCCTCGGCAAGACTATAGCGGATAACAACATTGGGCAACCATTGACGGATAAACAGATGAAACAGCAAAAAAGCTTCACCGGCTGGGACTTTGGCGGTATCTGGTGGATAAACGAAAAGGTCAGCTACCCCAAACTCTTCTGGCAGTTGAACGTTACCAACTGTACTGTTACCGCAGGTAGCAAGCCCAACACCGACAAGATTTCCATCTTAGGGACTATGAACGCCTCAGCCGACGACATCAACGACGCAAACGTTATTGAGATCACCATTGACTCAGCCGATATGGTCAACCCCTGCATTCAGACCTTCCCCATAGATGAAAAATCGTTTAAGAAAGGTATCTATAACTACGCCAGAACCGAAAACGCATCCTCAACCTTCTTCAAATTCGACACGAAAACCCGCAAATTCTCCTTTATGGCAAAGAATGTAGACCTGTCCGGTCTCAATTGTCCGGCAATTATGAAGATTGATATCGGAGATTATAATGGGATAGTGCTGCTTGACGAGAAGATAGTCAACGGCCCAACCAAGCCCATACCAATCCAATTGATGACAGGGGTCAGAAATGTCCTGAGGGTCGACAAATGCACGGTCAAGCAAAGCAAAAAACTCCACAGCGACCAGTTGTCGGTTAGCGGCGCTTTCACAGTCGAAGACCCGAATGTAAGTATGGCAGATAGAGTCGGCGACGACCTTGTCATTACTTTGGGCTCACAGACCTTTACCATACCCAAGGTAAACCTCAAGCCCGGCAAAGACAAATTCACCTGCTCAAATGTCAAAATAAAAGGCGGTACTGCCACCGCCACGTTTAACTTCAAATTGTGTTCTTTCACACTGACAATAAAGAATGCGGATATTCCCACCGGCCTCGGCGATGTCGATTTCGGCGTAGCGTTCGCAGACTTCGACGAGACTGCGCAGGTCACGCTTCCGTAAATTTGGTCTTGCGCCCAGCCAAGGGGTTGGTTTCATACTCGATTGGGTTTCTGGCCTGACCTACAAAAAAATCTTTGTTAACTTAGGCAACCTGCACCTAAAAAATCCGCCTTCCGGCGGTTCCTCCAACAAGCAACTAAACTGCTCGTCTGTAAAAAATTCCAGAATTCACGGAACACTTGCCCACCTTTGCGCATCTTATTACTTGAAGGCAGCCCAATTATCTATGTATTGCCGCTCACCTGTGCCGTAATAACGTATTCATCACGGTTTTTTAAGGAGATGGAGAATGAAGCCAATCGCAAA
>JBAPXT010000155.1:0-1679 GCA_049284355.1 Sedimentisphaerales bacterium | reverse complement strand
TTCGATACCTGCGCAGACGTCCGCGATTTTGCCTTCGTCGAATTTCAGCCGTTTGAGCAGGGGCTTTGCCAACTTGTTTTTCTCGGCGATGCGCAGGTCTTTTTCGTTAGCGCTGATTATCTCTTTGCTTCTGTTTTTCAACGCCTCGGCGATTTTCGCAAGCGCGGCATTCTTCACCTCGGCCTTGACTGCCGCCAGCCGTATTGCCGCCGACTTCGCTTTCTTTGCTTTTTCGGATATACCCATTTTTTCTTATCCTCACCACAAAGGCACAAAGACACTAAGAAGAAATCAAATAAATTAAAAATTCTTTGCGCCTTGGTGCCTTCGTGGTAAAATTGTAAGTTGAAAATAATAAATAATCAATTGTTATGCGGGTCCGCCATCGACCCTCGGCTTTGCCGAGAGAGGAGTAGAATCGATGGCGAGACCTCGCCCGAAGCGGGTGTAGCTTAGTGGTAAAGCTCCAGCCTTCCAAGCTGGTTATGTGGGTCCGATTCCCATCACCCGCTTTTTTATGTTCCACCACAAAGGCACAAAGACACTAATAAAAGATTAAATTGAAAATATTTTGTGCCTTAGTGCCTTCGCGGTAAATCTTTTTTCCACAGAAAGCAAGTCATTTCAAAACAAGGATTTAAGTCGCATCTGATTCATCAAAAACCTGCCAATCCCAACGTCCTATAATAAAAATTTTAAAAAAAAGTGACTTTTAGTGTTGACGAGGTGGCAACAGGTGGTAACATAACCCATATTGTTGTTGTCAAGTGGGAACAAAGTCATGCTTTTGTTAACAGGCGAATACGAACACATCATCGACAGCAAGGGCAGGGTGCTGGTCACAAATAAACTCCGCAATCAAATCGACAGCAAAGAATACGGCGGTGATTTATATCTGGTTGTTGGGGCAAATGGCATTTTGTCCCTGTATCCCGAGAAATGTTTCGAGCGTATTACGCTTGCGATGGCACAGAAGGGCAGTGCCCCCGATGAGGCCGTAACGTTTGAACGAATGAGTTTCGCTTTGGCAGGGAAGGTCGAACTCGATAGCCAGGGACGGCTTCTTTTGAATGAAAAACTGCGCAAAAGGGCAGGTTTGAAAGATAAAGTAACATTAGTGGGAGTGCGAGACCACATCGAGCTTTGGAACACACAGGACTGGGAACAATATCTGACGGACAATATGGCTCATTACCAGAAACGTGTGGCCGAGGCACGACAGGAAATTTTGCAAAAGCAAAGTCAGGATATTTAACAGGGTGAAAGGAAGCCAAATGTTAGAATTGTATCCGGACCATTGTGAAGCAGTAAAGGACGTCCTGCGGGGCAAAAAAACAGTTGATGAGCAGACATTTGCCTCGCTGGAAGTGCTCAATGAACGGCTCCAGAGGGTGAGGCATTTAGGTGCGAGGTTCTCTCGCGTCGATTTTTCGCCCGCCGTAAAACAGCTCAAAAGCCGTTCGCATACGGTTGTCGTGGGGTAAACCGTGGATGGTTCGGCAACAGAACATATATCGGTTCTTGCTGATGTACTGGCCGAGCAGATAGGGTTGCCGCAGGATGCGGTAATGGTCGATGCGACCATAGGGCATGGAGGCCACAGCTTGCTGTTCGGTCAAAGATTGGGCCCCAAGGGAGCAATAATCGGCCTGGACGTTGATATTAACGCTATCCAAAGG
>JBAPXT010000154.1:0-1735 GCA_049284355.1 Sedimentisphaerales bacterium | reverse complement strand
TTGCAAGCCCGGCAGCAACACCCATCAGATTTTGTTCCGCACAACCAACATTAATAAAACGTGAGGGGTATTTGCCTGCAAACTTATTTGTTTGTGTAGAAACGGATAAATCTGCATCCAAAACAACAACATTCGGATTTTCGCCCAGTTCGAGTAACGCATCTCCATACGCATCCCTGGTAGATTTAGACTCCATGTACTACTCTCCCTCTAGTTCCTGCAGGGCAATTTTCATCTCGTCTTTGTTTAATCCTTTTCCATGGAAGGCACAGATCCACTCCATGAATGACACCCCTTTTCCTTTGAGTGTATGTGCGATAATAACGGTTGGCTTACCTTTAATCCGTCTAGCTTCATCAAACGATTCAATAATTTCTGGGATTTTATTGCCATCGATCTCAATAACATGCCAGCCAAATTCCTTCCATTTCCCGGCAATCGGTTCAAGGCTCAGAACTTTTTCAGTAGGTCCATCGATTTGGAGACCATTGCGATCTACTATTGCAGTTAAATTGTCCAATTTATAATGGGATGCAAGTATTGCCGCTTCCCAGACCTGCCCTTCATCGCACTCCCCATCCCCAAGAAGGGTATATATCCGGGAGTCTTTATTATCGATTTTTGCTGCAAGCGCAATGCCACATGAAATCGAGAGTCCCTGCCCGAGAGATCCGGTTGAAGCTTCAATGCCGGGGATGGTGATATCCGGATGCCCCTGTAATAAACCACCCATTTTTCGTAATGAGAGCAATTCATTGACTGAGAAATAGCCACATTCGGCAAGAGTGGCATATAATGTTGGTGCAGCGTGTCCTTTTGATAAAATAAACCGATCTCTGTCATTTTCATCTGGTTCTGAGGGATTAAAACGCATCTGATGATAATATAAGACGGTAATAATATCAACACAGGATAGAGAACCACCCGGGTGTCCCGACCCGGCTTCAAAAATCATATTGACCACGTGTCTTCTTATCGTCCTCGCTTTTTCCTCAAGAATAGTAATATCGTTTATTGTTATCATTGAAAGTTCTCACCAGATTTTTGCATGCCTTTCACTAATCATATATATCTTATTTTTCAGTTCATCCCGTGTTACTGCGGTAGCCTCTCGTTTCTCGACAACAATCCCAACTGCAATATTCGCTAGGTACGTTGAATCAATCATAGTGGAAACACCAGATGCCAGAGAAAGTGCGATTACACTTGCCACTGTATCAACAATCCCGGTCATATTTCGTACTTCATCAGCAATTGAAGATATGTATGTTACACCCCCACTTTTCCCAAAAAGAGCCAATCCCTCTTTCCCGCGTATGATGAGCACAAATTCGCATTCAAGGTGTGTCAGCAACCATTGACCCATATTTCGAATACTTGTTTCATTTATCTGCCGGATTCCCGTGATCGAACCAGCCTTTTCCAGATCCGTGATGACAATTGTAACATCTTTGTAGTCAAGGAAATGTTCAACTTTAGGGTAAATTATAATGGGTTTTTGAAATTTCTTTGCTAAATCTATTGATCCCTTCAAAAGTTTGTTTGTTACTACGCCTTTATTATAGTCTGATATAAGAATTACGTCCACATGTTTGATATTTTTGCTTATAAAATCTAGGATGGACTGCGTATACTCGTCAAGTATGGCATCTCTATTCTCTCTGTCTAATCTGATAATGTGTTGTTGTCCTGCAATCACCCTTGTTTTAACGGTTGTCGGGCGCTCTTTGATTTC
>JBAPXT010000153.1:0-3094 GCA_049284355.1 Sedimentisphaerales bacterium | reverse complement strand
GGACCGGGGAATTGATTACCGAACATAGCAGGTATATTTTTTCCCCAAAAGAACTTTGAAAAAGATGTTCGCGCCCGCTTGATGAACTCTAAAATATAGTTCTACCGTTTTTAACGGGAAAACTATCTTCACCACTAGAACACGAAGGAAAAAAACACAAATTCTTACTTTACCTGCACTGTGCCGCAGGCACACGTGTATCCTGCCAGCACCCATTTCTTGGGGGTTGTGCTTGAATTCTTCCCGCCCAAAACGGGAGAGCCTAAAATATCAGAAACCTTGTTGCAGCCATGGTCAGGGTAATTTTATAGGGCGAGGAGAGCCAGACCATAGAATTTAAACCAGCCTGATACTGGCCTCTCAAAAATTATTTCTCCTTGCCGATTTGTCCCAAAATTGGGTACTTTTGGCGAATTCCCATTTGAGCTTGAGCGGAGTATGATGGAGGCGCTGACGTTCAGTGTTTTTCCCCTTTTATCCTTTTGTTCCTTAAAGTGCGGCCACTTGGTTGCCCCCGCTATGCTTGGCCTTGTAGAGGGCCTTGTCTGCATTAGCCAGTAGAGCTTCCAGATGGGTTGTGTCCGTTCGGGCTTCAGTGATCCCCAGCGTGGTCGTGATCTTGAGCTGTTTCCATAAGACCGGCACCGGCTTTTCAATCACTGCCTGGTGGATCCGTTCAGCAATTCCCTGAGCTGTTGCCAGAGTTGCCTCTGGCAATAGAATGACGAATTCATCGCCGCCTATCCGGCTGATTATATCTATATGTCGCATATGCAAGTGACTCCGATTCACAACGGCCTGTAAGACCTGGTCACCCGCATGGTGACCGTACAGATCATTGATGGTTTTAAATGCATCAACATCAATATAGATCATTGACAACGAATGTCCAAAGCCTTCATGTCGCAAGGCCACTTTATTGTAAATTGTGAACCCTAATAAGTTCTTGTACAGAGAGAGAGGAAAACATGAAGATTTATCGATTTGTGACTTACTCATCCCTGGTGGTGGTCTTGATAATAGGAACATTGATCGCATCGCTTCCCTTTCGGTTTTCCCACTCCGTGATCGCATGGGAAATAATCATCCCATTTTTTACCCTTGCAGCTACCCTTGTTCTTTTCCTATTTCTCAAGCCCCTTTTGCCAGTCAAGACTTTCCGCCTATTATTAGTGATCCCCTTATGCATTTTGATCATCACAATTTTATTGAGCTGGTTGTCTCCGTTCTTCTTCCTTATTTTTCTTGCCGCTCTTGGAACACTGTATCCCTCCTATAAATTGAGCAAACCTACCACAAAATAGCCCGTCAGCGAGCAGAATCTCAGACCTGTTGCTCAAACAGGTACAAAATTGCGCGAGCGAAAATAAGGTGCGGAATGTCGGGTATATGAATATATAACGATCTATTCAAAAGGGAGAGATAATATTATGGAAGGATTATGTTTGATTGGTGTTGTGTTAATAATCATTATTGCCTAAAATCGGAGCACAAAAGCCATAGGATAAGGTATTGCTTGGGGAAATCCATTAACATATGTCAAACTCGAACTACTTGGTTATAGCTCAGGGTATCTCTGGCTTAACCTGGAACTAATTAACTTTCCCAAGCGCTCCGCGCCAATTCTGATTTTCTCTGGTGGAACTGCTCCAAAACTAATACGCATACTGTTGTTGCCTTTTCCATTACCCTCTACAAAAAATCCTTCTCCAGCGATATATGCCACTCTAACTTTTAGGTTGGACATTGATTCAGTTAAGAGATGCGTTGTATTCAGACTACCAGGCAATTCAACCCAGGTGAATAATCCTCCGTCAGGGTAAGTTCTCTTGGTCCCATCAGGAAAAAACTCATCGATCGATTCAATCATTGCATCTCTTCTTTTCCGGTGTACATCGCATATCAGTTTAAGTTGGGCGGGAAAATAACCTTGTTTAAAAAATTCAGCACAAATTATTTGGGGTAGCATTGAGGTATGCGAATTAGTTGCAGACTTTGCATTCATCAGCATAGAGATTATTTCATCGTCTCCGTGAATATAGCCCAAACGCAGCCCTGGTGTGAATATTTTGGACAAACTTCCTGCTAAGACTGTATGGCCTGTTTTATCAAAAGTCTTTATGGGAGGAAGATCTTCGCCGCTGTAACGAATATCCCTGTAGGGATCATCCTCAAGTACTATCACGTCGTGTTCACTGGCTAGCTTGGCAACCTTTTGTCTTCTTTCGCGAGAGAGAGTCCTGCCAGAGGGGTTTTGAAATGTCGGAATTGTATAAATCATCTTAGGCTTGAATTCAATAATCTTTTTCTCGAGATCATCGATTAGTAAACCATTGTCATCCATTTCCACGGCAATGCATTTTGCTTGAAACATTTCAAAAATTTCTACGCTGTGAACAAAAGTGGGAGATTCCACCAGAATAATATCGTCAGGTTCAATGAAAATCTGACACATTAGATTCATCGCTTCTAATCCTCCGGTCAAAATCATGACAGTTTCAGGATTGGCCTTAACCCCTTTGGGTTTTAGCAAATCTCGTACTACTGCTTCCCTTAGATCTGTGACACCCATCACCGGACCATAAGCGAGGGTTTCTATACCACGAGTTTCCTTTTTCAAAATAATATTGCAGATTTCCCGGATTTGATCAATCGGCAAACATTCTGCTGCGATGGCACCTCCACCAAAAGAGATGATGTCAGGATCATTCATTGCGCCAAACAAATTCCTTATGATCCTCGCTGAACTTTCCATATTACTCATACGACTTGCAAATTTTGCCATAATAATATCTCTTTCCATTTTTGCTTTGAGCAAGTTTCTGCGTCTACGAAATCGTAGAGATCCAACCTAAACTCAGCTCTTAGTGCAATCCGTGACGATGCTGCTGATTGGCAATAATGTCTATTTGTTCCAACCGCCGAATTTCTTCCAAGCATAGCAGGAGGTCATCATTAATTTGTTCGGTGGTGATAATCATCTCAGGGGGATATCCCTGAGATGAATAAGGAATTCGCGATTTAGCCAGATTTTTTCAGCCGACGGACCAAGAATAAGGCTGTTAATCACTTTAAACACCACACTCTCTTAGGA
>JBAPXT010000152.1:0-32503 GCA_049284355.1 Sedimentisphaerales bacterium | reverse complement strand
CCGGAAGAGTTTATCAGGCAGGAAACTGAAAAATTTTCCACAGGCATGCCTGTGGAAACAGGATTAATTAACGCTGGATACTCTAATCTATAGTGGTACAATAAACGGGGTAAGGTCACAAGCGATCATTACTTTATTGGATCTTTTTTGAGTTGGTTCTTCCTTTTTGGTTTTGAAATTGACCATGATGAAAGCTTTATAGCGGTGTGGAAAGAACTTTTAGATAACTTTAATAATTCAGATCGCTGGTATTCAAATAAGTCATCAACACAAGGACATAATATTTATGAAATCTGGCAATATCTTTTAGGTATAAATCCCAGAGTGTATTTCAGCTATAACGAGAGCCATCAAGAAGCTATCAATGAAATGAAAGCCTATTATTTCCAATGGGCAAAAGACAATCTTTCATTGGATGCTTATTCAACAATGTATTTCTCTGAATTTCTTAAAAAACCTGTAGCTCGTTTAATTAGGCTTGAGGCTATTATATGGATCAAGGATGCTGCTAATAAAGCGAGTGGGTGGTGGTGGAAAGAAGAAGGCTTGGTCGGGAGCTTAGCAGAACTTCTGTCATTTTCATGGGAACATCATAAAGCTGAGTATGCAAGGAACAAAAAAACTGAAGCGGGCTTTAAAGAATTATTGCGATTGCTCGTTAACAAACAACATCCTGTCGCCATTGATTTGCAGACAAGACTTGCGGAGCGCAATTAGGTTTCATATGTCAGTATGGAAGAGATAGAAAAAATATATAGAGAACTGATTGACAAGGAAAACTTTGCAGAATGGAGCTTCGATAAAGCCATCCAATCTATCGGGGTTCTTGTAGATATATCATGCGATTTGTCTAAGGCGGATGGATTGAATCATGCTATTAAACAGGCAGATATCCTGCTCTCAAAAAATCTGAGTGAGATGCAAAAATCCACCATTTATTATTTTGCGGGTAATGCCTGGTCCGGATTGCGTGCATTAAAGCATTCCAATACCAAGGCGGTATGGGATTGGCAACAAACAGAGATAGAAAATGAGATCTTAAATTTTAGGCTATTCAATCGTTGTTTAACCTCTGACAAGAATAGCTCCTACTTTTGCCAAGCAAATACAAATTTAGGCAATACTCTAAGTCATGTTGGACGTTTTATTGATGCTATTATGTACTGGGATGCGGCTTTAAAATGCAATCCTTCCTTTGGTATGGCATTGGCAAATAAAGGCTATGGCCTCATTTCGTATGCAAGATCATTGTATGATAACGGCCATGTGGGAATTTTTTTAAAATTTGCATACAGTTTTCTTAAGCGAGGTCTTGAAACAAAAGAAGTACATCTAGGTGCAAGAAAAGTGTTCGATCATGCTATTGAAGACATAGAAACAAGGACCAGCAAGAGATTTCTTGAAGAAGCCCTTGACATGAATAGTCACACACTGGGCGACAGTGAAGCTGAAAAGAAATACAGGAAATGGTGTTTAAATAACCAGCTCTTTGTAAATCCGCTTAATGATTTAGGACCTTACAATATTGCCGCACGTGATGTTTTGTCTTGTCCATCTATAACAACATCAATTGATGATGGATCATATTTTCCTCCAGTGTACTTTACTTTTTATAATCAACTTAAACAAGAATATGGGTCTGCAAGATATCTATTTTACGAAAGTCTTCAGACTCAAGAGCCTCATTATTCTGACAGCGATGTACAACTCTATAACACATTAGATTATCCATGTTATGGATTAAATATAGAAAAGGCAAAAATTGTTTTTCGAATGGCTTATTCTATATTTGATAAAATAGCATATTTTATAAATGAGTATTTGAAACTTAGAGCTCCAGAAACAAAGGTGAGTTTTAAAACCATCTGGTACGAGAAACAAAAAAAACATGAAGGGTTGCGCAAGGAATTTGTGGATTTTGAGAACTGGCCATTAAGAGGATTATTCTGGCTTGCAAAAGACCTCTCAGAAAATCGCTCTGAATTTTATGAATCCATGGAACCGGATGCAAAGGATTTGGTGAAAACAAGAAATTATCTTGAACACAAGTATCTTACAATAACTGAATATGATATGTCAACTGTGGATGAGAAGAGAGATAACGAAAAAAATAAAATCTATGTAATCCAGCGTGAAGAATTTGTTCTTAAAACTCTAAGGCTCATGAAGCTTGCAAGAGCCGCTTTGATCTATTTGTCTTTGGGAATTCATATTGAAGAACGTAAAAAGACATCAAAAGTTGATGGAATAATAACATCGATGCCGCTTGACATATGGGAGGATGATTGGAAGGTATAATTTTAGGTAGTTTATTAGGAGGCTCGTGGAATCTCAAAACTCGCTCGAACTTAACATTCTCCTAGATAAAGATTTGCAGCAGGTGGTATTTAGGAAAATTTGGTTGTTTGAGCTATTCCAAGTTAATGACATGACTTGTTGTCCGAAAGATATCAGATTTGGTTAAAAATTCCATCTTACCCCGAAAACAAATGCACCTTGGGCATCGGATGGTCAATCCGAAGGTTGAGTGTTCGAGCCCCCTTTCAAGAGCCATCTTATAAGAAATCATCTTAACTTAACGAGTTCTAATATCGTTAAGCCAGTTTAGGCGTCCCCTTAGTTGTTTGAGTGTACTGCTCATCTTCGGAACAGGCCAAACCAGTCGTCCCAGTTCTTTTTCCCAGTAACCTGAAAGGATTGTTTCCAAATCAGGCGGAAAAATGTCTTGGAAGCCATTCCACTTAATGCCTTTTGCCTTCAGTTTCTTGACGAAAAGCTGTGCAAGCTCGGCCTGGTTGACAGTTTGTTCCGTCATTTTCCATATGTCGTAATAGTCGCGAACCTTCTTTCGCTCTACCAAAGCCCGCAGTTTCTGGGCAAATATTTCCTCCAGGCTCTCGACCCTTACCTTAAAGTCAGGATAGTCCGAATACGAGCGGGACAAAGGTTTGCTGAGAACTTTCGATATGGGCGTATCGGGCGTCACGTCGACTTTAAGCCAGTTTTTGCCGAGAGGCCCCGTATACTGGATTTTCAGCTGCAAGTATCCCGGGTTGAGATGCTGGCTTTTTATGGTCAGGCCTATCTTGCTTTCCGTAGTAACCTTTTTTAGTGCTTCCGGGATTTGGCCTGGCAGCTTATTCCACCTTTCTGGTGTGATGACAAAATCCAAATCTTCCGACAGACGCCAGGTCTTCGGAAAGTATATTTTGGCGAGAGCTGTACCTCCTTTGAAGGTTAGGTCGCGTATGTTCATCATACCGAGAAGTACCCAGCCCAGCACGTAGTCCTTCTCTATCATTGACAACGGCAGACGCCGTTCTCTCGCTTTTGCAAGCAATTCACGTCTGTCAATCAATATCTCCACTCCTCTGGATTAATCCGGTAGTTTATCAGCAGGTTCCAACGGCCGTCGTACTTGCCCGTTTTTGGAGACAGCGGATCCAACCTGGGAAATCCTGCGGAAGGTTTGAAACCAGCGAACAGTTTTTCGTGCTCAGGCAACAGACCGGTTACCTCAAGCACATGACCGAGCCGTTTCTCAATCGTGCGGTTACCCATGCGATGAGCGTACTTCATTACACGTTTGAGATTTATTTCCTCATGAGAAAAATAAATCGCGCGTGCTATCTGTTCTATGCCTCCGCAGTGTTCAGGGTGGTCAAGACAGTCGGCGACGGTTTTCTCAGGGTCAGAAATGTGGACAACGTGGTCTTCTACCTCAGTCTCAACCCACCCGAAAAACTTGCTGTTGGACTGCTTGACAAAATAATACTCGTCATCAAGAACTTTTAGAGGATGTCTTGCTTTCGTCGTTGCGATAAAAGTCGTGCGTGGAATTTGGTCCGTCAGGCCATGATGGTTCAGCGCCGACCAGTATCCGATGTAATATGGCTCTGTAAGCATTGATGCAACTACGAAGTTGTGCACCACGAAGGCATCTGCCCCTTTTACTCCTACGTCGAGCGGCACCATCGCGTAAAGACCGCGTTTCAAGGGGAGAACCCATTTTTTAACGGCGAGGTGGTGTACGACCTCTTTCGCGTTCGGACCGACTGCACGTATGGCATCTTCGATGGTGAAGATGCCTTTTTGCTGTTCGGCGAGAAATCTTATCAAAAAGGCCTCTTTCCCGCCCAGAGTACCCTTATATCTTTTTGCAGAAAGTTTCATTATGTACCACCTACGGCAACATCATATAATTGCATTTAAGCATATATATACGGCTTTCTTCTTAAAGTCAAATTTTTCTTTTCTCCAAGCTCGGGGTTGTCTCGGAGTAACTTTCGGTGTCAAAAAAGTGTCAATCGTCACTGTATAACCACTTGTCAGTCACTTGTATACTCACTTGTCAACCACTTGCAACCCTCATTTTTAGCCAAAAAACGTGTTATAATCCATTGTGTCTCAAGGGCTTATGGTGGCAATATCAGACTGTCGATCCGAAGGTTGAGGGTTCGAGCCCCTTCGGCCTCGTTGAACACCTTGTTGGTGACAATCGCTGACAAGGCGTTTTTGTTTGCGCCTAAGGTTGCTATTTGTAAGGACTTATCGACACTTTCGCACCCCGCGGAATTACCTTGGTTATAGTTGCTGTCGGTAACAATTATGGACAACGGTTGACTGCTAATGTAAGCGTTTTTTGTCAGCGGATTATTTGTCCGAAACTTGAGGTTTCGAGTCCCTTAACCTAACATAAGACATCAGCGGCACTTAAATGAAGGAATAACATTACCGTTTCTTGCTGATTAGAAGGTCTCACTAAGGCAAGGCAATCGGCACTTTCTCATTGAAGGCATCAAATTTTACACCGAAATCAATAGTGCCGGAGGCGGTAATATTCGCCGCGTTCTTTATTGTCAGTATGAAAGAACATAAATTGAAGTTAAACTCGCCGGTGGCAATTCCGCCTTCCGTTACCTGTGCTTTTGAGAAGGTAATTTTTCCATTCCCTGCTGTTAGTTTGTCTGCAGGTATGGTAAAGGTCTGTGTACCCAAAGTAATGACAAGACCTTCACTGACCCTGTTCGGCATATTCACGTCTGGATTTTCAACCGCAAATACGCCCTTAACCGACAACTGGTCGCTGTTCGGGTCTTTGCCATGCTTAACCTGACACTTATCGACTCTCAGAACATCCTTGACTCCCATCATCAGCAGGATTGGTATTGGCACTGTACGGCCGTTGACTATCGTCTCGTTGACTTCGGCTGTGCCGGTGTAATCAGCGACTTCAATTTCAACAGCCACCGGACTGCCGAGACCCGACAGGTCGACGTTACTTGCCGCAAAGGAAAATCTCCCGGTCTTCACATCATAAGTAAAAGATTTCCTTATGTTGCCGTCGGTCCCTGAAAAGCTGTACCTGCCGGTTACACCGGTCTTGGTCCTAAAGGCCTTAAAGGTCGTGATGTTTATGGGGAAGGTTGGAGCAAATGGATTGACTATATCGGCTGAGCTGATGGTAACCTTGATAACGGTGGCGCCGCCGGTAATGTTAGAGTATGTGGCACTCATTTGGCCCGAAATAGAAATCCTATCGCTGTTGTTGTTGCTGCCTGCGGCAACAGTACATTTCTTAACGCTCACTTGCCAGTTAAGTCTTGGATAATCGACTCCCTGGTTTATCCACCATATCTCTTTGGTGCCATTTGTCGACTCGCCGAAAAAATCCCAGTTGGAGAAGCTTTGTTGCTGTTTCATTTTTGCACCTGTCAGCGGCGTACCATTATTGTTAGACGACCCGCTTGTTTCAAGGAAATATGAGTAGTTAATAGTGCTGGAAGAGTTTTCTCCTACTAGGCCGCCGATGTTAGATACGCCGGTGCCGTTGCTGACAGTGCCTACCGAATAGCAATTAGTGATAGTTCCGGAGGAAATTTCTCCCGTCAGCCCACCCATGCCAAGTGCATTATCCCCACTTCTGACAGCGCTCGTCGAGTAACAGTTGCTGATAGTGCTGGTGTGGAGTCCCGCCAAGCCGCCGAGAAATGATGAATTATTTCCGCCTGTAACATTGCCTGACGAATAGCTAAAGCTGACGGCACCAGAGCCGTATCCCACCAGTCCACCAAGGGTCCCTGTCCCATCTCCGCCGTTGACATCGCCTGTCGCGTAGCAATTGGTGACAGTGCTGCGGTTATCTCCCACGAGTCCGCCAAGTGCTCCAGCCCCATTTTTGCCGCTGATATTGCCTCTCGAATTGCTTTTGCTGATGCTGCCCTTGTAGAGCTGTCCTACCAGCCCGCCGATGGCAAATGAATTAGCCTCGCCGCTGATATCACCCCTTGAATTGCATTTGCTGATGCTGCCGCCGCGGAGTTGTCCCACCAGCCCGCCAACATTGTACGAATCAGCTCCGCTATTGACATCGCCTCTTGTATAGCAGCTGCTGATTGTGCCGACGTTGCTATCTCCCACAAGCCCGCCGATATTGTATGAATTAGATCCGCTATTGATACCACCTGTTGTATAACAATTGCTTATAGCGCCGGAGTTGTTATCTCCCACCAGCCCGCCGATGTAGCCCGAATTATTTCCACCGATAATGGTATTTTTCGAATAGCAATTGCTGATAGTGGCGTCATTTTTTCCCACCAGCCCGCCGATGTAGACTGACTCGTTTCCGCCGGTGATGCTGACATTTTCAAGACCGATATTTTTTATCAGACTGCCTTTCTTGAGTGCGCCAAACAGCCCTAAATAACTGTTTGGGGCTCCGCTGGTATTGATACTCAGGTTGATGATTTTGTGACCGGTGCCGTCGAAGGTGCCTGAGAAAACATTTCCGTCAAAAATAGTATTTCCGTTGCACACGTCAGGTGCAATAACGGCGGTGGTAAAGGTTCCGGAGGAGACAAGATTAATATCAGCTGTGAGGATGAAACTTTTGTTATAGTCGTTTACATCTGCCGCCAAGGCCAACAGGTCCGCAGGCGTGCCGATTCGGTACGGATTGAAGACATCGCCCGAGCCGCCTGAATATTTGGCCTGTGCCCAATCAGGCTGGAGGGCAATAGACAATAACAAAACTATTATGGATATTTTGCTGACACTCATTTTCAACTTCAACCCTTTATTTTATCACTTATTTCCCCAAATTGCTATAATTAATTATAGGAGCCTTGCTTTATCAACCGGATTTTCACGGTAACAGGCCGTTTCCAGCCTATTTTTGAAGAAAATAAAGGTCATATTAGCCGACCCTTATTTTATCGCAAATGCCAGCCTATGGAAACGTAACCTGGTCAACCTCATTATAATCGGCAAAAACCGCCCCAAAATTAACATCGCCGAAGATTATCGGAATTTCTTTTGTAAGCTAGTTTGTAATCGCTCGAGTCGTGCGTCTCTAAGTCTCTGTTATCTTGGGGGTTATCAATTTGCTGTTGCGGACTGTCAATCCGAAGGTTGAGGGTTCGAGCCCTTCGGCCTCGTTTACGGAAAAAAGGCTGCTTCTACAGCAGCCTTTTTTAATTGATTTTTACTTTTTAGTTACCACTTGTTTTTGATAGAATCCCGCATACAAAGCCGAGGAAAATTAAACATTTAAACTGAAAGAAAAAAATGAAAAACAATAAATCAAGTTGCCAGGGCAAGCAAAAATATCTCTGCGGCAAAAGAATTCTCCCAAAGCCAATTAGTAAAGATACAGATGTAGTAAAACTAATAGACAATCTGGATGCTTATAACGGCGGCAGATTAAGAGCCGCCTGCCATTTGCTCAGGGATAAATACTCTCAGGAAGATGTTACCATCGGATTAAGCCTCGCAGGTGCCCTGACCCCTGCCGGCTTGGGACCTTCCACAATAATCCCACTTATGAACCACGGCTTCGTCGATTGGCTCGTCGCGACCGGCGCAAATATGTATCACGATATTCATTATGCGTTCAATCTGCCGATGTTCAGGGGCAGCCATAATGTCAACGATGCAGACTTGAAAGCAAAAGGCGTAACACGAATATACGACATTCTGTTCGACTACGAAGATGTCTTGATGGAAACAGACAGGAGACTTAGAGAAATTCTCGTTCGGCCGGAATTCCAGAAAGAGATGGGGACGCGAGAATTCTATCATCACCTTGGCAAAATACTCAGCGAACTTGAGCAGAAAAACAACCTTGGCCAGGTAAGTATCCTCGCGGCTGCGTATCGTAATGGCATACCGGTATTTACGTCGTCTCCTGGGGATTCGACTATCGGAATGAATGTGGCCGGCATTGAGCTTCTCGCTGAAGCAGTGGGTTTGCAGGATAAATTCAAACTGAAGATAAATCCGAGCATTGACGTCAATGATTCGACGGCCATCATATTGAACGCCAAAAGATACGAACACGGTAAAACAGCGGTCATCTTGATTGGCGGCGGCAGCCCCAAAAACTTTATGCTTCAGACCGAGCCGCAAATCCAGGAAGTCCTGATGATTCCTGAAGTCGGGCAGGACTACGACATCAACATAACCGATGCCCGCCCTGACACCGGCGGCCTTTCTGGTGCCCCGCCCTCCGAGGCGGCTAGTTGGGGCAAAATAGACCCGACGAAACTTGAAGAAACCGTTACCGCGTATCTCGATGTTACTGTAGCGTTTCCCATATTGACCGCATACACAATCCAGTCCACCAAGCCAAAAAGACTAAAAAGATTATACGACAGGGGCGATGAACTGCGTAAGAAACTGATTGAGTCTTACCTCGAAAACAATAAAGAAGTCGAAAAACTTAAAGGCCTTATAAAGAAGCTGTGAACGGTTTATAGTAAACGTCGAACCCGCCGGAAGCGGAGAAGATTGATTGAGTTTGAAAAAAGAAGAGAGTAGAATTAAATCTGCATTGAGGAACGGCATCGGAGGAAGAAACTTAAAAGTTAAAGGCCATAACTTAATGATATTTTCCAAACCAATTTTTCCAGTTCTCAAACTTGGTTTTATATCATTTATATTTGGTCTTATGCTAATGATCTTTCATGTAATTAGCTACTACATAGTTATTTCTTTCTAATGATTCTTAAGGAATTTTACGACAATTATGAAAAATGAACTTGTTAAATTAGCTCAAAAGCGCGGAACGCCGCTATTTATTATCGACCACGCCAAAATAAGGGCCAATTTCCGCACCTTTAAGAAAAATCTGCCCAATGTTCAGGCATATTACGCCGTAAAGGCAAACTCGAATCAGGAAATAATTAACACATTGTTCAACGAAGGCGCCAGTTTCGACGTCGCTTCCTACAATGAGTTTATGCAGGTCTACAAGTATCTAAAGCTTCTTCAAAAAAGTGATAAATATTTCTTCATCTGGGACAAAATCATTTTCTCCAACACAATCAAAGACCGGCACACCTTAAAAAAAATCAAAAAATATAAGCCGCTTGTCACTTTCGACAACGCTGATGAGGTAAAGAAAATAAAGGAATTCTGCCCGACCGCTGGCTTGGTTTTGCGTCTGAAAGTCCCCGATACCGGCTCACAGGTGGAAATGAGCTCAAAATTCGGCGTAGAACCCGGCGAAGCGGGCGATTTGATAAAATTGGCCTTCGACTGCGGCCTTACGGTTGAAGGTTTAAGTTTTCACGTAGGAAGCCAATGCACTAATTTTAATAATTACGCATCCGCTCTGCAGATAACAGCCGAAATTTTCAACGACTGTCGGAAAAAAGGCTACAATACAAGAATAGTTGACATCGGCGGCGGATTCCCGGTGCCTTATGATTCACAGGTCCCCAGATTCGAGCAGCTTGCGAAAATAATAAACGCCGAATTTAAAAGACTTTTCCCGCAGGATATAGAAATTATTGCTGAGCCAGGACGATTTATGGTAGCTACAACCGCAACGCTGGTTTCAGAAATAATAGGAAAGGCGCGCAGGAACGGCAAAATTTTCTATCATATAAATGACGGCGTCTATCAAACATTCTCGGGGGTGGTTTTCGACCACTGGATTCCGAGATTTCACCCCTTTAAACACGGCAAAAAGGAGGTCTGTACCGTCGTCGGGCCTACATGCGACAGTTTCGACAAAATCTCGGTGTCAGAACAACTGCCAGCGAATCTTCAAATCGGTGATTTCCTTTACACAGAAAATATAGGGGCATACAGCATCGCCTCTTCAACAAAATTCAACGGTTTTGATGGCGCCACGATTGTACATGTTAATAAGTAAATGTGGGGTTGTTGAAAAGGAGTTCATTGGCAGCATCTGCCTGAATTGCGGATGCATTCCCTCGAAGGCATTGTTTGCGTCGGCACATACTTTACTTTCGGCAAAACGTGCCGCGGCAGGAAGATAGTCTAAGTGACTTAAGTGATAATGCAACCGCTCAGCAAATATTAGATAAAGTCAGCAACTAAATTATGAAAACACGAAATGCAGCCGATTTGCCGACGATACAGCACGCTGTGCAATTAGTTGGGCCGGACAAACTGGTCTTTAATAAACGCAAAGAGGTTTTCACACCCTGTAAGCATCAAATTCTTTGCAGAATTGAAGCGGTTGGCCTGTGTTTTTCCGACCTCAAACTGCTTAAGCAATTTTCCTCGCACGTTCGCAAGAGCGAAATAGTTTCCGGCATTGATTCTGATGTGCTTAAAGAAATACCCAGCTATGTCCCGGGCAAAGCTGCGACGGTGCCGGGACACGAAACTGTAGTTAGAATTGAAGCCGTTGGCCCCGGTGTGAAAGACTTTAAGCCTGGTGAACGCTTTCTTGTTCAGACTGATTACCGCTGGTTGCGCACTGCAAGTTCCAACGCTGCCTTCGGGTATAACTTCGAAGGTGCTCTTCAGGAATATGTGTTGATGGATGAGAGGATTATTACTTCCCCGGAGGGCGACTCAATGCTCATACCGGTTTCAGAAGGGCTTTCCGCCTCAGCAGCAGCTTTGATAGAGCCGTGGGCCTGCGTCGAAGATACCTACGCTTCCGCAGAACGGCGAAAATTAAAACCGGATGGTCGGATGCTGATTGTTGCCGACGTTAATGTCACGGAAAACACTTTTGCCAATTTGTTTAACCGCTATGGAAAGCCGGCACAAATAACTTGGCTCTCAAAGTTTCCATCACCGGCAGGACTAAACGTTACAAAAAGCGGTACCACAAACATATCTCAGCTCACCGAGGCCGGCTATGATGATGTAATCTATTTTGGTTCTGAGCCAGCAGCAATCGAAGCTTTGTTTGCAAAAGTTACTCCGCACGGCCTTCTCAATATCGTTCTCTGCGGCGGCAGGTTCGGCAGAGACATTATTACTATGGTGGGCCGCGTTCATTACGGTGGTATCCGAATAGTTGGCACCACCGGCTCAGACCCTGCTGAGTCTATGAAATATATTCCAGAGACCGGCGAAATTCGGCCCGGCGACAAAATCAATGTCATCGGTGCAGGCGGGCCTATGGGAACGATGCACGTTATACGAAATATTTCTCAGGGAATCGAAGGTATCAGTATTTTTGCCGGTGATATGGATGAAAACAGATTAGCCGCCCTCTCAGAAACGGTTAAACCTCTCGCCAAAAAAAACAACGTTAGGTATAGACCTTACAATCCGGCGAAAACCAAAATTGCAGATGCCCTTGATTATGCAGTATTGATGGTGCCGATGCCTGAACTGGTGGCTGAGTCAGTTAAAAACGCTGCCATGGGTGGCATTATAAACATATTCGCAGGTCTGCCTGCAACAGTTACCGCAAAGCTCAGCCTCGACGCTTATATAGAAAAGCAGCTGTATCTTATAGGAACCAGCGGCTCCGTTCTTAAGGATATGAAACGAGTGTTGGCGAAAGCCGAATCCGGCAGGCTTGACACCAATATCTCTGTCGGAGCTGTCTGTGGACTTGATGGTGCGATTGAGGGAATTCATGCGGTTGAAAACAGGTCAATAGCTGGTAAAATTATCGTATACCCGGCCTGCAAAGGCCTCGGACTTACGCAGTTGGCAAAACTGGAAGAAAAGATGCCGCAGGTTGCTGAACGTCTTAATAATGGATTGTGGACAAAGCAGGCAGAAGAGAAATTGCTGGACAATCTCAAGTAGAGAAAAGAAATCTATAATAATGGACAAGGCCTTAGCGGGTTTGATAAAGATATCAAATGTCACGGGGAAAGACCCTGCGCTTGTTCAGGGCGGGGGTGGCAATACATCCGTAAAAACACCCGACAGCAGGTTTATGTACATCAAGGCCAGCGGCACCGATTTGAAGGACATGGACTCGCACGCCGGCTGGTGCAAATTGCGTCTGGCTCCGGCCCTTGCCATTATAAAGGATAAAGCAATCGCCAAACTCGGCGTCCAGGCAAGGGAAACTAAAGTGGTCAAGCGACTGCTTCTTGCGTGCGATGATAAGGCTGCCCCAGGCGCTCGGCCGTCAATTGAAGCGCACTTGCATGCTATGCTCGGTAAGTGCGTTATTCATCTGCATCCCGTTGCGGTGTTGTCACATGCCTGTGCCAAAAACGGCCGGGCTGAACTTGAGAAACTGTTTAAAGATGCAAAGTTACCGCCGCTTTGGGTTCCTTACGCACACCCCGGCTTTGCGCTCGCAAAGCAAATTGCGAAGTTGAATGCTGATTACCAAATTCGGTTCGGCACAAAGCCCGCCGTCATTTTCTTGCAAAAGCACGGCCTACTCATTTCTGCCGACAGCCCCAACGCCGCCCTCCGGCTGCTGCGCACCGTCATAAACCGCTGCGCCGGCAAATTAAAATGGCCGAAAGCCGCCAAAACCAAACCACCAAATCAGCAGATTATTGCTGAGATGAAGCTGCGGATTCGCAGTGCGCTTTATGAGGCGACCGGCCAGTATGCTATGATAAGTTATTTTTATGACGATGCAATCGCAGCGTTTTGGCGTCAAAAAGATGCACAAAAGTTACTCTTGCTGCCGGCTTTGACGCCTGATGAACTGCTTTACGCCAACGGCCCCGCGATGTGGCTGGAAGATTGTAACTCAAAGAAAATCGCACGCAAATTGACTTCGCATATCAAAAAAGGTAAAACTCCTCCCGTTGCATTTCTGGTCAAAAGTGCTGGACTCTTCATCGCCGCATCGGATAAAATCGCCCCTGCTGTCAGGGATATTGTAAAAAACTCCTTTCTCATTCGCACCAATGCCTCTCGCCTCGGCGGTATTCTCACTTTAAATTATGCCGAGCGGGATTTTATTAACCGGTGGGAGGCCGATGCTTTTCGAAAAAAACTGGCAAATGGTGCCTCCGCCGTTGTATAACTAATGCATAATATGAGGTTTGATAAATGGCAAAAGAAATAAGATTACCACAGCTTGGCGAGACGATGGAAGTAGGAACGATTGTTAATTGCCTGGTCAAGGTAAATGACCAGGTCAAAAAAGGTAACGTTATTTTCGAGATAGAAACCGACAAAGCAACTCTTGAAATGGAATCACCGGCAGATGGTTTTGTAAAACACATCCTTGCCGAAGTAGGTCAGACCCTCCCTGTCGGCGAGCCTCTTCTGGTGCTTGGCGGCAAAGACGAGCAAGTCCCGCAAAGTTTTATTGATTCGCTGAAAAGTAACGCACCTGCTGCTTCGTCCGCCGGTGCCGCTGCACACCAAGCGGCAGAACCGGTTAAGGCACAGCCTCAGATAAGCAAACCGGCAGGCAGAGTGATGGTCTCACCGCGAGCAAAGAAGCTGGCCGAGGAGCTCGGTGTCGATTTGACAAACCTTACCGGAACAGGTCCTGCTGGTAAAATTACAGAAGAGGATATTAAAAAAGCCGCCTCCATGCCCGTTGCGCCGCCGGCCGTTACGGCAGAAATTAAACTGGGCGAAACCATACCCCTCAATCAGCTCCAGAAAATAACCGCCGAAAAAATGCTAAAGTCGAAGCACGAAATACCGTGTTTTTATCTAACTGTAAAAGCTGATGTCACCAACCTTGTTGAATTGCGGACGAAGTTAAATAAAACCGGGCAAGTAAAAATCTCTTACAACGATTTTATTATGAAGGCAGTTGCTGCAGGACTGGAGAAATTTCCCATTATGACTGGACAACTCGTCGGTGGCTCTATCAAGCTGGCAAATGCAATCCACGCCGGCTTAGCTATCGCCGCGCCGGATGGCCTGGTCGCACCGGTCGTCAAAGATGTGAACAAAAAAGATGTTAGACAGATTGCACGTGATAGTCAGGCTCTGGCAGAAAGAGCGCGGAGCAATAAACTCTCCCCAATAGATTTGGAAGGCGGGTGCATTACCGTAAGCAACCTGGGTTCCTACGGAATAGATTCTTTTATTCCGATAGTTGTACCCGGCCAGTGCAGTATCCTCGGCATCGGCCGTATAACCGATACCTGCGTGTCAGACAATAGAACTGTTTCGGTGCGAAAATTAATGAATATGACTCTATCGGTGAACCATAAGGTCGCCAACGGTGCTTATGCCGCCCAGTTCCTCGACTTCGTAAGAAAACTGCTCGAAGACACTTCCACATTTACATAATTGATTTTGTTGATGCATCTTCCAGACCCACACAACACAAGTGCTCATTCCTGCCATGGCTGGTTTTATAAGAGTAAGCAAAAAGAGCAATCTTTAAAAAATGAGCTTGCTCTTGAAATTTATCACTTTAATTCTTCGTCAAAAACAACGGCAACTTTACCGCATTTGCCGCTGGCCATGAGCGAATAAGCTTCACTAACCTTGTCCAGCGGAAAACGATGAGTAATCAGTTCGTTTGGGTGAATACCCCAGCGAACAATCCGCTCGACAAGTTCTTCCATCCGCCAGATATTGGTTACCCAGGAACCGTAGATTGTCTTCTGGTCATGGATGATATCCGGCGACGGCTGGAATTCGCACGTGCCGCCTTCTCCAAGGAAAACTATCTTGCCCCATTTGCGGGTGGCTTGTATACAGGTCAGACGTGCCTTGTTGTCGGCTGAACAATCCACCGAACGCTCGACGCCCATACCACCTGTCAAATCTTTAACCTGCCGAACGTTGTCCGCCCCGGCCTTGAGCACTTCATCAAACAATTCCAAATCCTGAGCAATCTTCATGCGTTCGTCTATGACTTCGACGCCGATGATTCTTTCAGCTCCCATCGCTTTGCACAGCATTGCTGTTGCCAGGCCGACCGGCCCAAGGCCCGTTACTAACACTGCGTCATTACCACATATACCGATTTTCTCCAAACCTTCATAAACAGTCCCGAACCCGCAAGCCACCTGGGCTCCATCAGAATACGACAATACATCCGGCAGCAAAACCAGGTCCTTTTCCTCCGCAAGCATATACTCGGCCATACCGCCGTCTCGCTGCCAGCCGTATGCCCGTCGGTATTCAGAACTCGTGCAGGAAATCATATAACCCCGACGACAATCATTACACAAACCACAGCCGGAGATGTGATAAATAATCACACGGTCATTTTCTTTGAATCGCCGACATCCGGGCCCGACTTCAACAATTTGGCCGCACGGTTCATGGCCGGCAATGATACCCGGCTGATAACCTTCCGGACCTTTTCCCAGATGTTTGTGATAAATGCAGCGAATATCAGACCCACATATCGTTGAAGACTTCATTTTGACCAACACTTCACCGTGTCCCGGTGTGGGGATATCGAACTCCCGCAGTTCAACAGTACTGTTGCCAGGTAAGATTGCACCCTTCATTTTACCCATCGCATATTCCCTTGTACTCTCAACTTAACATAACCGTTTCCCAACCACCGCTTTTACGCAGGAGTAATTTCTCCATTCACATCCCAGAGGTCTTCCCAGCTTTGATTCTCCTTCCACAAGAACACCTGCCCCTTGATAAGTCGGCATCCCTTGTCAATCTTTGCAAGTTCAGCCATATCCTTTTTGGTTAAGGGTTCGCTGACCGCAGCTTCCAAATTATCCCGGTAATGATTAACTGAAAATGGAATAGGAATTTGCCCGCGCTGAATAGCCCATTTGATACAGACAGCCGTTGGATGCTCTCCGTGTTTCTGTGCGATTTTAACAACTACAGGGTCTTTTATGTCCACGGTATCATCTTCAGTCCTATCCCGTTGGGGACGACCGGGTGAACCAATAGGAGAATATCCAATGGGCTGGATTTCATTGTCCAGACAGTACCTGAACAGCTCCGGTTGCTGGAAATGCGGGTGTAACTCCATTTCATTGCACACCGGCTTAATCTTGGCATCACGTAACAGCAGTTCCATCTTGGGTATGGTCATATTTGATGCTCCGATATTTTTGACAAGACCCATCTCCACCAACTGTTCCATCTGACGCCATGTTTTCATATAGTTCTTGTGAATATACGGCTTGGCATCCTTGCTGCGTGAAGTAACATCACACCCTATCGGGTGGTAATTCGGAAAAGGCCAATGAACCAGATATAAGTCTAAACAATCCAATTGAAGGTCTTTAAGCGTTTTTTTGCATGATTCAATCACCTTATCATGCATATCGTTCCAGACTTTCGACGTAATCCACAGTTCTTGACGTTTGATTTTGCCGCTTTGAAGAACCTCGCTTAAGATTTCGCCGATCTGGCGCTCATTTCCATAAACTGACGCACAGTCAATATGCCGATACCCGACGGCAATGGCACCCCTGACTGCTTCGGCGACTTTTTGAGGAGTGACACGGTCTGAACCAAAAGTGCCCAACCCGATAACTGGAATTTTAGCTCCCGTAGACAGGACTTTTTTGGGAACACGGCTGGGGTCAATGCCGTCAATAGCGATTTTAAATACAGCCATAAAATTTCCTTAGTTATTTGCCGATTACAGAACACCTTTTTTAAGAATTATATTAGCGTATAGGGACTTCTCACTGCTCGCAATAACTGCATATGTCTTTTTGGCCCTCTCGTAAAACTCAAATCTTTCGACAAACTCAAAATCAGAAAATTTCTCGCCGCTTGCCTTGATTATCTCACGATACTGCTCCCAGATTGTCGGCTTGGCCTTGTCTCCCGGCACAACTACCATTAGGGCAACAGGGTAATCAACATATCTATCCAGCGGGAAAAACTTCAACACCGCCTCCAGAATATCAGGAACTCCGTGACCATCGCATCTGACAAGTCTTTTGGCAATACTGGCGGCTGGAAAATTACCGTCTGCCAGAACTACCTCGTCGCCGTGTCCCATCTCCATAAGTATCTTCATAAATTCCGGAGATATTATCGCTGGTATATTTTTAAGCATAATAGTGAACCTTCCGCAAAAAACGATATAAGGTTAAAGTTTCGCTATTCTTTTATTTTGGACGGCCGGTATTTAATGACGTAAATCAGTCCAACCACCAAAAGCAGTATGCTCCACCAGATGTCCGCATGGAGATAGGCCAGCTTCACAGGGTGCTCCGGCGGATGGACCGCGTTGTAGATACCATATCCGAGAATCAGGACGCCATATACCGACAGCAGCAAGCCGATAAAAAACCAGATAGGGGTTTGATGTTCGTGATACATAGCTGTCTCCTTACCAGAAAATAATGTTGATTGCTACCAGTACAATAAATACGACCGCCGCCCAGAACTTCGGACTGGAGTACCACGGGATCGGTCCCTCGTCAGGCATAGGCGTCAGCCCCATAACCAGATTCTTCAATTCACTCTCCGGTTTGGGCCGCGTGAAAAGACTGACCCCCGCCGTCACGCCGAGGCAAACCAGAAAAGACCAGAATGCGCTGTACATATTTACTGCCATCGGCTTAGCCTTCTCCGAGCGGGCTATATACTTCGTGTGAGCGGGGTTGAACGCCGCAGCGTCGAACTTCTTGGCGATATGCGATGCACCAATTGCCACGCCGGGCTTGAGCACCAGCGATATACCCTCTACGCCGAACTTGACGTGCTCCTTCGTATCTGCGTTTACCGCGTCGGGGACAAGTACCCGCAGATTCTTGGTGCCCGCTTCGTCTCTCATAACGCCGGCCAGCGTCACGCCCTTCTGTGACACCGTATGTTGACCCGACACCACCGGCTCCTTGTCTGCTTCAAGCGGTATTCCGACATTCGTGGTCTGGATTTGGCCGCTCTCAACGACCACCTGCGATATCTTATCACCGCCCTGCTCCGTTGCTTTCACGACAGATACCACGGCATTATTACCGATGACAACTGTCGGATGCGGCTTGGAACCGTCGGGGAAAGTGTGCACGTACACCCACATACTCATCGATACGATGATGGCAGCAAGGAAACCCCAGAAACCGCCGGCCGGCGTCGCTCGCTTCCACAGCATCCCTAAAATGACAGTGCCGAACAGCGGCACAATAAAGAAAAATACCAGCACCTGCAGAAACTCAAGGATATTCGAGAAATAAAACAACGAGTAGGCTGTGGCGATAGATATCAGCACACCCGCTATCGAGCACCATCGGCCCATAGTCAGGTAGTGCTTGTCGCTGGCCTTTTTGTTCAGCAGCGGCTTGTAAACATCGTATGTCCATACCGTTGCAAACGCACTGACATTGCCGGCCATACCGGACATAAAGCCGGCTATCATCGCCGTCACGCCCAGCCCCAGCAGGCCCGGACCGAGGTACTGGCCCATCAGCAGCGGCAGCACGTCGTTGAAGGTACGATTGGTGATGTTGGCACGCACATCGCTCTCAGGCACTAATATCATCGGGCTTCCGTCAGGGTTGAGCAGCACAGCCAGCCCAAGCAGACCAGGAATGGTTACGATAATCGGCACAAGCATCTTGAGCACCGCGCCGATGACCGTCCCGTTCTGGGCGGACCGAAGGTTCTTCGCCACGATGACTCGCTGCACCTGCAGAAAATCCGTGCACCAGTAGCCGAAGCTCACCGCCAAACCCAGCCCGAATACCATCCCGAACCAGTCGATGCCCATCGGGTTTGTGTCAAATGACCCTAAGTTCCGCCACAAACTGGTAAAGTCAGCATTCTGCACCGTCGGATGAATAATAGCAGCGTTCTTCTGCGCCGTTTCCAGCATCTTCGTCCACCCCCCCGCATGAATGATTCCGAGAATGGGAATCAAAAGCGTTCCCAGCCATATCAGGAAAAATTGCAGCACTTCATTGAACACCGCCGACAGCAGTCCGCCCAGAAATACGTAAATGGCGACCGTTATCGACGACACCCAGATACTCACGCTCATATTCCACCCCAGCAGCAGGTTCAGGATTTTCGCCATCGCGAACATACTGGCACCGCTGACCATTACCGTTAAAAACGTAAACGAAACCCCCGCCAGCACCCTTGCTCCCTCTCCGTAACGCAGCTTTAGGTAGCCTGGAACGGAGTGCGTTTTGCAGATGTAATAAAACGGCATCATAACCACCGCAAGGAACAATATGGCCGGAATCGCCCCTATCAGATAAGCATGGGCGCCTAACATCCCGTACTGATACGCCATCGCTGACCAGCCCATCGTCTCCAGCGAGCTTAAATTGGCCGAAATAAAACTCAATCCTGCTATCCACGCCGTCATCTTCCGGCCAGCCATAAAAAAATCCTCGCCGGTGCTGGTGTATTTTCTTAGGTAAAACCCGATTGCAAGCACCATCACAAAATAAATTGCGATTATGACCATATCTATCGCAGACAACGTCAGCAAATGAGGTGCAGCACTTCCCTCCGCCGCCGTTGTTTCCCCCTTTACCGGCGCCAGAAAGATAAGTACAAATAATACTACTATACAGAAACGCCTAAATTGTCTTATATTCGGCAAGAGTCCCCCAAACATAAAAATCCTTTCTTCATTTCCAAATCCTGTTTATAAAGCCAATTGCTCGAATAGTATATCTGCACCGTTGCGGATTGCAAGCCGTACTTTCTGCTCCACCTGAAAAAACAAATCAGCACGGATATTAACAAAGTTTCTTAATCTTTGACAAAAGCGATGTCCCAGTCTTTCCAAACCGGTTCAAGCCCATGTGCCCTTATCATCTCCGCTATTTGAGCAGGGCTGCGTGTGTCGTCGATTTCAAATTGTTCGACCGCATTCCTCGGCTGTGAATAGCCGCCCGGGCTGGTCTTGCTGCCTGCGCTGATTTTAGTTACCCCAACTCCGATTAAATGGTCTCTCAACTCGGCACTTTCACGAGTTGACAGTACTACCCCTGCGTCAGCAAAGCACAACCGTAATGCAATTATCATTTGCACAAGATTTTTATCGGATAGGAGGGAAAACTGCTTTCGGTCAACACTCTTTGCCGGTCGCAATCTCGGGAACGAAAACGATACACGCGATTTCCAGTAGTGCTTCATAAGGTAATGGGCGTGTTCGCCAAGTGCTAAAGTTTCGAGCCGCCAGTCAGATAGCCCCAATAGCGATCCAATTCCTATCTCCCGCATACCGGCGGCAGCGATATTGTCCGGTGCTGATAACCGATAACCATAATCGGCTTTGGGCCCTTCCTTATGATATTTGCGATACGTGTCGCGGTCGTACGTCTCCTGATACAGCGTTACGCCCTCAATTCCCGCAGCGAAAAGTTTCGCGTATTCTTCAGTGCTCATCTGATAAATTTCAGCCGAAATCGAGCTGAATTTCACTCTCAGTTTCGTCGCCAGCTCACAGAGATAATCGACATTGATAAAATGCCTGTCTTCGCTGCTTACCAAAAGCAAATCCTTGAATCCCTCTTTTGCAATTACCTCTGCTTCGGCCAGTGCCTCATCAATTGTCAGGCGGATTCGCGGGAACGGATGGTTTTTGTTAAAGCCGCAGTAAACACAATCATTGACGCAAAAATTTGACAGATACAGAGGAGCATATAGCCGGATGGTGCGTCCGAACCGCTGAAGCGTTAGCTGATGGGCCAATTGCGCCATTCTCTCTAAATAATTTTCTGCTGCCTGCGAGACGAGTATCAACAACCGGTCGAGCACATAATATCCCGGCCTTCGTGTCAGCGCCCATTCGACTTCGGCCGAAGTGATTTCGCCGAGACGCTCCGTCCAAATATCCCTCCCGCGTCCGTCCAGCCCCCTGTCGGAGAGAATCTTTTTAATATCAATTTTTCGGGCGGCGGTAATCATAGTTACTCATCCCGCAGAAAACCGGTAAGTGGGCTTGAGGCAGAGGCCCTTTTTGTCTCCGCCTGTGCTCCGGCCAGATATGCCATTCTGCCTGCTTCCACGGCAAGCTTAAAACTTATCGCCATTTTCATCGGCTCTGCCGCGGTGGCAATGGCGGTATTTACTAAGACCGCATCTGCTCCTATTTCCATCGCCTCTGCCGCGTGCGACGGCAGCCCAAGACCCGCGTCAACTATAACAGGAACATTCGCCTGCTCGATTATGATTTCCAAAGCAGAACGGGTCTTAAGGCCCTGGTTTGAGCCTATAGGGCTGCCTAAAGGCATTACGGTGGCCGTACCGACGTCTTGCAGACGCTTGCTCAAAATCGGGTCGGCATTGATATAAGGCAAAACAACAAATCCGTCTTTAACTAAAATCTCCGCCGCTTTCAGTGTCTCTACCGGGTCCGGCAGCAGGTAATATGGGTCCGGCGTGACCTCTAATTTCACCCAGTTAATGCCTGTTGCTGCCCTCGCCAATTTTGATAGCCGCACAGCTTCTTCAGCGTCCCTGGCGCCGGAAGTGTTCGGCAGCAGTAGATATTTTTTAACGTCGATTGCACGGAGCGTATCGTCGTTTTTGTTTTCGATGTCTACCCTGCGGAGTGCAACGGTAACAATTTCCGTCCCCGACTTTTCCAGGGCTTCAGCCATAATCTCGCACGATGCAAACTTGCCTGTCCCCACAAGCAGGCGGGAATTGAACTCTTTATCTGCAATCACTAACTTGTCCATTCAATCATCCTCCCCCGACAAATCGCACCAGTTCGATGCTTTGACCGTTGCGAAGTCTTGTTTCTGCAAACTTCTTGCGTTCAACAATCTGGCCGTCAACTTCAGCCGCTGCCGTCGCCGCCTTGATGTCCAGCCGCTCTAACAATTCTGCCACGGTCGAAGGCAATTGCCCCGCCGCAAATTCTTTCTCAACGCCGTTTATTTTCAGCACTTCCATTTTTACACCGCCAAAACTAAAAAAGCACTCCTGCAAAAGGAATGCTTCAAACTTTTTCTTCTGCCTTCCTTCGCAGGTCTTAACCTGATCAGGTTCGTAGGGTCATCGCCGCATTGGCGATTTCTCAGCCTGCCGCGAGCTTTGCCCCTGGCTGGCTCCCCTGGCTTATTCAAATTTCTTCGGTTATATTATAATACATCAAAATGAGCCAGGAAAACAAAAAATTCGTTATTCTGCAGCATTCGGCAGGTTTGGACGTCCACTGGGATTTTATGCTCGAATCCGCCGATTCTCTCCAGACCTACCGCTTCGACAAGGCCCCCCTACAGCTCATCCAAAGCCCCGCCAATGCTGTAAAAATCTTCGACCACCCCCTGAAGTTCCTCACATATCAGGGGCCGGTGAACAAGGGACGCGGCAGTGTCCGTATAGCCGACGCTGGCTCATATAAAATCGTGCATCAGATAGACGACCGCCTTGAGCTGGACTTAAACGGAAAAATCATGAAAGGCAATTTCACATTGACCCACATCGAAGGTGACAACTGGCAATTCGGCAAAAGTAATATATAATTGAGACAAATTTTGTGGATGGCCGAAGGTGGCATTAACCGAAGAACAAAAAGAAAGATACAGCCGACATATAATGTTGGAGCAGGTTGGCAAAGCAGGCCAGAAGAAGCTGCTTTCGTCGAAGGTGCTAATCGTCGGTGCAGGCGGCCTTGGCTCTCCTGCCGCATTGTATTTAACTGCTGCGGGAATCGGCACAATTGGTATCGTCGATGCCGATAAGGTCGAGTTGTCAAACCTCCAAAGACAAATCATTCACCACACCGCCGACTTGGATGTAGAAAAAGTCAAATCCGCCGAAACCAAAATGCGGGCAATAAATCCTGATGTGACCGTTAAAACTTACCATCAACAGGCAAAGGCCGATAACATACGGAAAATTATCCGGCAATACCATTTTATAATCGACGCAACCGATAATTTCGCCGCCAAGTTTCTTATAAACGATGCTTGCTTTTTTGAGAAAAAGCCGTTTTCACACGCCGGCGTTCTCAAGTTTGACGGCCAGTTGATAACCGTATTGCCCGGTAAGTCTGCCTGTTATCGCTGCATTTTCCATTCTTTACCGCCTGCAGAAGTGGCGCGTTCCTGTTCCCTCGCTGGAATTCTTGGTGTGCTGCCCGGTGTTATTGGCACGCTACAAGCAACTGAGACGCTCAAATATCTGCTGGATATCGGCGAGCTGTTGACCGACACATTGCTGACTTATAACGCATTGACGATGGAGTTCCGAAAGGTGCGTTTTAACCGTAACCCGAGTTGCCCCCTTTGCGGCCCCAATCCCACAATCACCGAGCTTAAAGATGACAGTTAACAAATGGAACATCAAATTGCAGAGGTCAAGCCATCTCGCGTGGCAGCCCGCTAAGCAAGCCGACAAACAAATCGCAGTCCTGATGAGCGGCGGCGTCGACAGCAGCACCGCTGCATACCTGCTCAAACAGCAGGGCTGGGACGTCCTCGGCATCACTATGAAAATCCCTGTATCGGTTAGCACAGGTCCCCGGCTGTGCTGTGGAGCCGATGCCGCTTTTGTCTGCGACCAGTTGGCCATACCCCACTATTTTGTCGATTGTTTCGAGGCCTTCGAGGAGATTATAATAAAACCGTTTCGTCAGTCTTACGCCGCAGGCCAAACCCCTAACCCCTGCGTTGACTGCAATTCCTTGTTGAAATTTTCCCTTGTCTGGGATTTGTTGCAGGAAAAATTCGGCATCCATTATCTCGCTACAGGTCATTATGCCCGAATTTATAAAACCGATGGCCGATTTTTTCTCGGCAAAGCAAAAGACAACGCCAAGGACCAAAGCTATTTCCTCTATGGCATAGCTTTAGACAAACTCTCAGAACTCCTCTTGCCTTTGGGCGATTTGACCAAAGAAGATGTCCGCGCAATTGCCTCCGATGCAGGTCTTCCCGTTGCCGAAAAACCGGAAAGTATGGAATTGTGTTTCGCCGGCGAAGGAAACTACCGTGCCGTCCTGCCTGTCCGGCGTAGCGCAAGCGAAGACGGAACCGGCCCCATTTTTAATAAGCCCGGCGACATAACGGATATGCAGGGCAGCAAAATTGCCGAACATAAAGGAATCGCCAATTTCACGCTCGGCCAGAGAAGAGGTGTCGGCTTCGCCGCAGGCAAGCCCCTTTACGTCGGCAAAATTGATGCACAGAAAAACACCATCGCCCTCGGCACAAGAGACGAAGTAAGTTCCCGCACCGTCAGCGCAAATCAGGTAAATGTTCTCATCCCCGAAGAATTTATTGCAGGCGGTCAATTCTTCGGCAAAATCCGTTCCTATGTCGATTCCCATCCGTGTAAACTCACCGACATAAACAATGATGCGATGACCGTTGAATTTGACCAGCCCCAATTCGCCCCCTGCCCCGGCCAGCGCCTTGTCCTCTATAATAGCCGCGATTACATCACCGCTGGCGGTACTATAATCTGACCATTGTCATCCCGAGTGCAGTCGAGGGATATATCTAAAAACGTCATTGCGAGCACAGCACGGCAATTGACGCAAAGCGTCATCCAAGCCTGCCCTCGACTGTTGCTGACTTGGTTTCGCCATCGGGGGAGCGCTACTCCCTTGCCTGCCCCAGCATGTCTTAGGCCGGGGGCCAAGAACAGGGGACTCATTCTACTAACGACTATTCACTATTCACTAACAACTAAACTACGGCCACAGTTCCTCTTCCTCAAGCCAATTATCCGCCATAATAGCAAGATCCTTAAAGTCGACCTTATTATCCTTATACAGGTCAGCTTCACAGCAGCCCGTATCGAGCCACTCATTCGCCAGGACAGCAAAGTCTCTGAAATTAACCACACAATCCCAGTTCAAATCGCCTGTGGGCCCTTCAGGCACACATCTGGGCCGATACAGCCGGATATCGTCAAAGTATAAGGTACCCCAACCGGCCCCAGCATCGAAGCCAATAGCGATATCGGTGACATTTGTCAGGTCCACGCCGAAGTCCGCAAGGGCGATATTCCATTCATGCCACCCTTTTATCTTCAGGTCATTCGGGGCACTGTAGTACTTCTTGTAGTCGCTATTGTTCAGTACCACATACATCGGCAAAACGGCATTACATGGGTCGCCATAGAAGTACAACGTCAGCGCTTTAACACCATCTACGGTCCAGTCTGAGCCGATTAGCAACTCGCCCTCTCCACCGCCGGTAAGCGCATCGACCTCGCTATCTCCAAAGTACCAAATCTTCATCGATTTGTTACCGCTATGAATCAAATTCGGGTCATTCTCGTCGTTGGGCAAGTGGTCTCCGTAAATAGTTATCGAATACCCCGGCGGCCAAGAACACCATATATTATCCAGGGCGAAGTCGTTTAGATATGACTCAAAATCGTCCACAACGAGATAGTTGGCTGTCCTAAAGTGCCAGACACAGCCCGGCCAGGTGTTGCCATCGTTGACCTCATCGACAACCCAGTAGTAAGTCTTGCCTAACGCAAGCGGCGTAGGTGGGCTTGGAATAGGATAGCAGGGGTCGCTCAGCACATGCTTATCAGCAGTACGATCTTTGACCTCATTGTAGTTGCTGCTGAAGTATAACTTGTGCCCATTCACATCGGCGGCATTCAATCCCGGTCTCCAGCTAAGAACCACAACCTGCGGCACATCCGTCTCACCACACGCCGGCCTCGGACAGTGCGCACGTAGCAGTTCGTTGTAATCTGCCGGATAATATTCATCCGCACCCATATCGACACGCCCGTAAACAATACGGTCTTCGCCGTCGATGTCGTTCTGGTCTTCGTAGTCGCCGTTCGGGTCGCCGGCATTAATACACGGTGAGCACAGCGTCAGATGATAGCCATCTGCCTCCAGCCATGGATCAGCATTAATGTTGCCAGTACCTGCCAAGCCGCCTTGGATATCGCTGTAGGTAACAGTGACATATCCTCCCGAGATTTGTCCGCCCTCATTACCCCATAGGATACAGTTTGTCACCATTGTGATATCGTCGCTGAAATGGCCGCTGCCACTAAATATTCCAGACGAGTTCCCGGTGAATGTGCAGTTAGTAACCTTGGGTTTGCTGGGGTAACTGTGGTTGCGCATCCCGCCGCCGCTGTAACCAGCCCAGTTTCCTACAAACACGCAGTTCACGATATTTGGGTCTCCCACGGTATTATATATCCCCCCGCCGTCTTGTGCTGCCGAGTTTCCAATAAATATGCAATTGGTAATCGTCGAATTACTATCATAATTATACATCCCGCCGCCCGAATTGTTTGTACCGGTTCCATTAGCATTGCCGCCTGTGATGGTAAAGCCATCTAATATAGTTGTTCCATTTGTCCCGCTTCCTGTTACAACGTGATAGCTGTTTTCAGACCGGCAGGGGTCGCTAAGTAAATCGCACGGGTCAACATCCTGACGGTCATTCCTTTTGAGGTCCCCGCTGAGGATAGTTTCGTATTGTCTGATATCCCGCGCATTCGGGTTTGGCTGGTTTGGCTCACCTAACCCCGCATAGCCGCCCTTGATGGCTATGCCGTTGATAAGCTCGAACGTAGCCATCCTGTTCCTCGTGCCGTTGGGATAGACAGAATTCTGGTCCGGCCTATAAGTCCCCTCAGCCACAAGTATTTCCTCACAAGAACACCCCGCAGACAGAGACTCTCGTGCGGTCTCGAAGGCGTCCTGCAAATAGTTGTACGCGTCCCGCCACGATGTGCCATCATTGTGGCCGTTAGCATCTGCATCAACATAAATTATAGTTCCACGCCAGCAGCATACATTAGTGTATTCTTCAGCATGCAAGTCAATACAATCGCCTTTCATTTCGCAATGGTTTGTGATTTTCCCGCCCGGCTCAGCGCATTTCACCTTGACTTTCAGCGTAACAAAACCCGATTCACCGGGTGACAGCGTCCCGATATTCCACATAACTGTGTGAGTATTGGAATCATAAATCCCACCAGCTGAAGCCGAATTAAAATCCAATTCCTCCGGCAGTTCGTCAATAATATTCACATCATTGATATCCGAGCAATTCACATCACCGTTATAGCTGTAACTAATCGTGTAATTAACGTCATCCCCCGGTCCGACACAATCACCGTCATTGACATCATCAACTTTGGTTAAGTATAGAAGGCATGGACCAGGCCCACAAGACCGATCGATGATAATTGAATAGTTCGATAGCGCTCCTGGGCCTCCCGACACAAAGAAGGTGTTCGGCTCAAAGCCGTCCGGAGCAGGATAGGTATCACGCCAACAATCAATACTAACATATTGCGGCCCGCACATCCAAGGACTGGCTGGTTCCAAGTCACATGGGTCATTTGGCTCCTCAGTATTATAGTAAAGCTGAAAACCGAATCCCTCGCGCACGTAAAGACCGTCAAATGTCCACGAAGGATTTGCAAGCTGTGCCATTGTAAAGGCTTTTCCGACATTTGCAGACGATTCAAGTCTCCAGTAGCGAGTATAATATGGATAGTAACAGGGATTGAAAACCCTGTCGTACCAATTGCTTGGCTCGCAAAGATTCTCCCGCAGTATAAGCTGTGAAGTAACTAACGCCCAATCAGGGTCGTCAGGTGTGGTTTCTATCAATCCTTCAATAGCTTGTGTTCCTATATTCTCCGATGAAACCATAGCACCTGTCAGATGAGACAAGGGCGTAATCTCATAATCCGCGGATTTTGTCCCGGCTGTACCGCATATGCCCATAATGAGCAGAATTATTAATGAAACAATTAGAAATGACTTTTTCGTTGACATTTTTCTGCCTCCTTAAAAAATAAACCCTTTCCTGTTTGCCTGTAAACCTGGCTCCTCAAGGATAAAATCCATATCACCCCTTTATATTTTTGTCAATACGTGGTAACTACGGGATTTTACGGTTTTCTCTGTTTTTCTTATTCCACGGATTTTATATCTTGTTTCCCCTAACTCTGCGTTCCCTGCGCCCTCCGCGGTAAAACAAATTCCTGCCAATTTTCCTGCAAATAAAGTCCGTAATCTGCGGATGATGTTACATATTTTTTTTAAAAAAATTTGGTTTTATCACAAAAACAGCCAAAAAAGACATATCTGATGGCATCTATGTCACATTTTTTGTACAATCTCCAACAAACTGCCCGGAAAAATGTAACAAAATCGCCAATTTTTGGACTATAAGATAAGTGGACCGTAAGGATGAGAACGCTAATATAGTTCAACTAATCAGGCAGGCCCAGCTTGGTAACCAGCAGAGTATGAGCGACCTTGCCCAATTAGCAGAGGGTAAGCTTTTTCCATATATTTATCGGCTTACTCTAAATCGCGATTTGGCTCAGGACCTTTTGCAGGAAACCCTGTTAACGATGGTCGAATCTCTGAAAGATTTGAGATGCATCGACCGGTTTTGGCCTTGGCTGTTCCGTACCGCATTGGGTGAGGTTCAGCACCATTTCAGAGACCGCAAACAAAAATATATGCTGCAAATATCAGTCTTTAGCAAGGAACGTTTATCAGAACATACCTCACAGGACTATAATGATGGACTGGATTGCCTGATACGCATGGAACTCTCAGATGTGATATTTCAGGCGGTGGCGAAATTGAAGCTTATGTACAGAAACGTCCTGATTTTGCGATGTTTCGAGCAGATGTCGTATGCTGAAATCGCCGACCTGCTGGGCTGTAAGGAGCTGCGGGCAAGGGTGTTGTTCTTCCGGGCAAAGTACTTGCTTAAAAAGCAGTTATCTCAGCGTGGCTTTAGCAGGGAATTGCTGCTGACATCGCTGGGATTATTTGGACTAATGACTTCTTCCACAAAGGCCGCAGCAGCAGCTGGCACTGTCACCGCTGCTTCCCTCGATGTTGGCTTTACTGCTACCCTCATCGGCGCTGCAGGAACGAAGATGGGTGTTGCTACAATGACGGCGATTACTGCATTAACTCTTACCTTAAGTGTTGAGAAATTTATATGCTTGCTTATTTTCCTTTGCTATGTTTCGATTTGCTTCGTTGTTGTCATGTATACCAGGCAGTAAAAAGTAGTTCTTATTTCTTTCGTTTTTATTCTTCATAAATCGTTATTGACGTTTGAATAAATAATGGAACCAGACATATTGTCACTCCCGCTGGCAAGGCACCTCAAAATCACCTCGAAGTGAAACGGAGATCCCACAATGTCTTTACCTGGGACCCAGTTCATTTCTTCCGTCGTCTGTTGTCTGTCGTCCGTCGTCTGCCTTTCGCTCTCTGTTAACTTAGGCAACCTGCACCCAAAAACCATGTTAATTTGGGCAATTTATGCCTTAACTTTTCTATGAACTACGAACTATCAACTATGAACAATGAAGGTATGCATTACCTACCATAAATTCTTGCATATTTTACTGCAGTTTGGGTATGATTTTTGTAAGTTTGGGTACTGTTTTTCGCCAGTTTCTATATAGTTTTCGAACGTTTTCGAATATTCTTGCCCGCCTCAGGCGGATTCCAACGTTCCTGTCTCGCCATAGCCTTGGCGAAGGCGGATCCCCCTAAACCTTTATCCGCCGTAGCTTTAGCGAAGGCGGACGCGCCGTTACCCCATTTCAACGCATTTTACGAAAAAATTTGTGAGAATTCCCTTTTACCTAAATTACCCATCTTCCCTATCTTAACCTATCCCCTACCCCCTATTCTCTATACCCTATAAAAGTTTGGCAGGGTCGATATTTTTCGCCTCAATATCTCTGAAGTAGTTGACAGTACTATCTTTAAGCTCAACGGTGGCCGCGTCATCACAGACAATAATTCCTTTCGGATGCAGTTGCAGCGCGCTGGCCGTCCACATATGGCTAACTCCTTCTTCCACAACCTGTTGCAGCGCACGGGCCTTGTTAGACCCACTGATAATAATCAGCACCTCCCTTGCGTCCATAACTGTTTTAACACCAACGGTTAACGCAGTTCTTGGAACCTTGCTGATGTCGTTATCGAAGAACCTCGAATTAGCAACGATGGTGTCATAAGCCAGCGTCTTTACTCTGGTTAGAGATGACAGTGACGACCCAGGCTCATTAAACGCAATATGGCCGTCCCTGCCTATGCCGCCTATAAACAGCTCGACACCCCCGGCTTTTGCTATCTTTTTTTCGTAATTTTCACACTCTTCCTGCAGGTTTTTCGCGTTTCCGTTGAGAATATTGACATTTTCTTTCGGAATATCTATATGGCTTAGAAAATTGTTCCACATAAACGAATAATAGCTTTGAGGGTGGTCCTGAGGCAGATTGACATACTCATCCATATTGAAGGTGACAACGTTTTTAAACGAAACAAAGCCCTTTTTATTTAACCCAATCAGCTCTTTGTACATCCCAAGCGGCGACGAACCAGCTGGAAGACCTAAAACAAACTGCCTGGAACTCGTTGGGCCGAAGTCTTTGATTCTTTTGGTGACGTAATTGGCCGTCCATTTGGACACGCTGTCGTAATCCGGCTCAATAATAATCCTCATAAGCTGTTCCCTGTTGAGGTTAGCGCAATTTTTTCATTCTACTGATAAGCTCATCGCCGAGCCGAGTTTTCTCAGCTATGTGTTTTTCGATGTCGGAAACGAAACTATCTTTTTCAAATACACCTCTGACCCGTGTGAAATCGCTGTGTTTTGTTTGTTCATCGCCGTCGATGCCATATCCAATTTGAGCGGTGTCGGCAAATTCTTTTTTGGCATCATCATAAAGTCGGTGGTCAAGCTCCACCACCGCTTCCTTCCATTTTGTTGTCAGTTCAATAATATCGTCTGCTGTTATTTTGTCGATGGTTTTACCAAGTCGCTGCTGCAGCACACCTGCCGCCCAGGTCCACTCATACGCAGGATAGTTATCGTGCATCGACTGGAAAGCTTCTGCTACCTGCTCCAGCGTACTGATGCTGCCGTTTTCAATGCTGCTGAGCATTTGTTGAACGCTTTCTTCCGGAGCGAACAACCCGGCTAAATCCAGCCATTTACCTGTTCCTGTGCTGGTTTGTGGAGACAACGCCGCTCGAAGACCGTCGATGTTCCTAATCTGCTTACCTTCCAGCCGCTTAATCAGACAATTGCCCAAGAACTTGTCGATGCCAATCTGGTATAATTTAATACCATGGTCCAGCGACGAGCTCTTAATCCTGCAATTGTGGTAAGTGAGGTAATCGCCTGTTTCGCCGGCGGTCAATTTAAGGCTGGTGAGTAATTCGCAGCCACTGAGCATTTTTTGAATTGTATACGGGCTTAAAAGTTTGAAATTT
This sequence comes from Sedimentisphaerales bacterium, assembly GCA_049284355.1. Classification (GTDB taxonomy): domain Bacteria; phylum Planctomycetota; class Phycisphaerae; order Sedimentisphaerales; family Anaerobacaceae; genus CAIYOL01. Next base: position 1,215 of record JBAPXT010000152.1, on the reverse strand, counting down.
ATGAGGTCGAGCTTTTTGGGGTCTTTGCGTCTGTCCCGTTTCGGCCATTTTCGAGCGTCCCGTACGGTCCCTACACTGCGCAAATTCACACCGGGAACAAGAACGCTTTCATCTTCGTGCTCAATCAGGTATGAGAATGGCAAATCAGAAGTATCAGAATTTCTGTAGTGTCTACCCATTACGACGGTAAAAGCACCGACCTTTGCCGGCCAGAGTATATATGAATCACTGGCGGTTTTGGAACCCCGTTCGACAATGCCCTGGTGGACCGGCCCGAGTTTGTACAAGTGATTGCTTTGATTGGTTCCGCTGCCGGCGTTCAGAAAAGAAAATAACCCTGCAATCAGCAGTGTGGATTTATGATGTGTAACGGTGTACGGCCCGGCAAATACGGCACACGCCTCGCCGTGGAAACCACCGCAATTAGCGAAGAACACCGAGTTATCCGCTGAATATTGTTTAGCCAATACCGTGCCCTGACCTACGAAGCATTTGCATATTATTGTGCCGTCGGTAATCTCCGAGCCGGAGCAGATAATGAAATCCTCTGCAAAAACACCTGGACCAACATAGACAGGATCTTCCGGACAGCTGATGATTGAGCCGTTCTCCAGCCTGCTTGCTCCTTCAATCAGGCTTGCAGGGCCTATTTTGACATTCCTGATAATTCGGCAGTTGATAATCTTAGCGCCTTTTGCTAACAGGCCCATAGATGAAGTCACAGATTTGGCGTAGGCAGCAATCATTTTCCGCAGGTTTTCAATTACTTTCGGCCTGTGTCGATAAAAAGCTATCACATAAGCGGTATGGGCGGACAGATGGTCATAAATAGGTATTTCCCTGCCGCCGGCCTCATTAACGACGGCCACTTCAGTCCCATTACCAAAGGAGCTCTCCCGCTCAACTACCAATAAATCAACATTGTCAATAACTACATTGTCCTCGATTATATAGTTGGCCATGTAAGTGTTAATGTTGTTAATATAGACGTTGTTTCCGATTTTGCAGTTGTGGATTGCTGCATGACTGATACCTGCAGGTCTTTTCAACCCGCCATGAAAGGCTATTGTTTTTTCGAGTTTACCTATTTCCACCTTGCCGGAGAAATGTGTGAATTGCACCCTTTCGGGGTTGAAGCTTTTAGCAACTTTAATGCTTGTCCAATCTGAACAGCTGCATCCCTGCTTTTGCAACTGAGTAATTTCAGCTTTAGAT
>JBAPXT010000151.1:0-1871 GCA_049284355.1 Sedimentisphaerales bacterium | reverse complement strand
CCTTAATATTGGCTTCCAAGTGGTAGTATTTGGAAAAATAGTGAGCTACTTGGTAGTTTTGCATATCGATTCGCCGGACCAGTCTTGTTGCTTTATCCCACAAATGGATCAATTCCTCATCGCATTGCGAGTTCTTCGGAATGTTATTCTGACTGAATACTCCCCTGGGGAACAGGTCGTCAGGGGCTTCGCTGTCAGGCGCCGGCAGCAGCAGGACTTGACATGGTGGTATCTGGGCGAATTTCTGGATTTCAAATAGCGAGCCGGGAGCCGTTAATTTCAGTGTTCTGAATGTCAAATTCTTCACTTCCGGCTGCCCTTCCTGCACGACCAGATTGAGAGAAAGCGGCAGCATGGATAACCTTCCACAGGTGGCACCAATCAGTTCCAGAATCGAGTTTACATTCACGATCGAATAAAAAGAGCTGGTATCCAGTTGATAAACACCAAAACCGGGACAATCAGGTAAAAGGAATTGAAGATTCATCACCCGGCGGCATTCGCCGCTCTGATAGGAAGCACATTTTGCGGGATTACAGGTGATTTCTCTTAATTCTGTTGTGGCAAATTCACTGGCGGTAGTTTCGCCGGTGCTGATGTCTATCCGGGCTACTGCTGTTTCGCCATCCCCGCGGCAAACAAGCCTACCCGTTATCGAATACCTTCTCAAATACTGACTCGCCCATTGGGTCGCGTCTTCTGTCGGGAACATGACTCGAAGTTCCTTGGGTTTTTCCCCAAATACCTTCTTTACCTCGTCGGGACAGACGAAGTAATCGGTGGGTGATGGATAGGAAACCCCTGCATCATTCTTCTTCTTGATTCCCAGCCTTATCTTGCCCAACCTGGGCAGCCTTACGATCTCTGATATTCCCTTTATTGGTGACATTTTGACCTCCTTCTTTATTTACCGAAATATTTTCTTTGTGATTGCCAATCAGTCCCTCTTTCTGACCTATCGCTACCGCAAGCTCAATAAGGTTACGCAACCTTTGCCTGATGAGGAGAGACTCTTCCACAGGTGCATCGTTATTACCATTAACCTTTTCGCGTTTATTGATTTTGGGAGTCATTCTTTCCGTTTTCCTCTATGATGAATATGTCGTCGAAGGTTAATGGCTGGAGAACATCCTGCAACTTCTGCCGCACCGCCGGTGAAGGATTCCTGGTACCGCACATTATTTGGGAGATATAACCGCTGCTAATGCCGGTTCTGATAGCCAACATGTTTTGCGACATGTTCCGCCTGGCGATAGCATGTACTACAGCGACTTGATTCAGTTTGACTCGGATAGTCATAACTCCCTCCCTGATAAACTTGCCTGGAAAAAAGAAAGGCGCTCCGGGCAATGAAGCCCAAAGCGCCTATCGTTTTCGATTCGGCCAGGTCTTGTTTTAGCTTAGTTTAATGGCCCGAATTACTGTAACCATTACCGGTTTGCCGTCCTTCACGGCGATTTCAATCTCGCCCCAGCCAAATTGCTGACATGCCTTTAAAAAGTCAGGATTATGCTTAAAAAGTTCTTCCAGGGTCGTCTCAAAAGCTAACATGATGCAATTATAAATCAGGAGTTTTGCCAATGTCAAGCGACTTTTGTGCATTATTAAAAATAGTGCTTGCAATAATTAGCAGAAGCGTGCTATAATGCTGACAAGTGGGGAAACAGGAGATATAATGGAGGAACTCAATTTCAGTCAATTCCTGAAGAGTCTGCGGGAAAGACAGCGAATGTCTTTGCGCGATGTCGAGAAGGAAAGCGGCGTCTCGAATGCCTATATTGCCCAGATCGAACGTGGGGACAGGCCGGCGCCAAGTCCAGAGATCTTGAGAAAGCTAGCCAAGGCCTATAAGGTAACAGTGAGAGAGCTTC
>JBAPXT010000150.1:0-1910 GCA_049284355.1 Sedimentisphaerales bacterium | reverse complement strand
AAGTTGAAAAGCGACTGCGCAAGTGTAGCTGAACTAACGCAACAACTGCTAAAGAGCGGAGGGGGGGTAAAATTTATGCGGGACCCGACCCGCGGAGGACTGGCTGCAACACTTAACGAAATCTGTCGAGGAAGCGGCTTGAGCATCGAAATTAATGAAACCGACATACCAATCAATCCAACGGTGCAGGCGGCGGCCGATATGCTGGGTTTTGATGTGCTCAACATCGCAAATGAAGGCAAATTCGTTGCGATTATCTCAGCGGAGTCGGCTGATGACTGCCTGAATATCTGCAAAAAAAATAAACTTGGCAAAGAGGCGAGTATAATCGGGGAAATTGTAAAAACCCGTGACATACCTACGGTGGAAATGGTAACCAAAATCGGCGGAAGGAGAATCGTACAAATGCCATACGGACGTGAACTGCCGAGGATATGCTGATGCATGAGACGATGGTTGCAGAGAGCCTGCTGACGACGATTTCCGCTGAAAGCACAAAACAAAACGCAAAGCCCGTCTCCGCAAAAATCAGTTGCGGGATGCTTAACGCCATCAACGACGAAATACTTGGTTTTGCTTTCGAGGCAATTGCCAAAGGCACGCCGTGCGAAGGTATGAAACTGGAAATAGAACATAAACCGATACAGGGCAGGTGCAAGAATTGTGACGAAACCTTTGATTTTGAACCCCGCCGGCTAAAATGCCCGGCGTGCGGAGGCGAAAATTTCGATTTATTGCCTGATGCGCCGCTAATGCTCGAAGAAATAGAATTCGAAACGGAGTAACGCAATGAAAAAAAGAGTCGATGTCGGCAGGAAAATCCTTATCGCCAACGAAAAATATGCCCTTAAAAACAGCCGGTTCTTTGCTGAACAGAAAAAGCTGTGCCTGAATGTGATATCCTCGCCTGGCTCAGGCAAGACAACGATTCTGGTCAGGACGATAAACGAATTGAAAAACAAAGTTAAAATCGGCGTCATCGAAGGAGATATTCAAACTGACATCGATGCCAAAAGAATAAGAGCGACCAAAGCACCGGCGGTTCAGATAGAAACCGGAGGTTCGTGCCATTTATCAGCAGCTCAGGTAAGCGACGCATTGGAGAATTTGCCCGTCAGCGATTTGGATTTGATTTTCATAGAGAACGTTGGGAACCTGATTTGTCCATCGGCCTTTGAATTGGGTGAGTGGGGCAAGATAGTTGTGCTGTCGGTCGCGGAGGGCGATGACAAGCCGGCCAAGTATCCTGCCATATTCGCAAAGTCAAAAGTGCTGCTTATAAACAAGATTGACCTGCTGGAGTCAGGGGCGCAAGTTGATTTTGATATTGAACACGTGAAAGCCGATGCCAGCAAACTAAATAAAGACATCAAGATTTTCCCAATATCAGCCAAAACCGGCGCCGGGTTCGCCAGTTGGTGCAGCTGGCTTAAAGAATCGGTCAAAAATATACGAGGCGAGTAATTAACTCCTGGTCTTGGACTGATAGAGGCCGTGTTTGCGGATATAGTCAGCGACAGACGGCGCAAGCATATCAGTTACATCGCGGCCGGCAGCTAATCTATTTCGGATTTCGGTGCTGCTTATATCAATTAGAGGTGTTCGGATAATATTTCTTTGAAGTTTTTCAACACGGGCAGTACCCCAAATGTCCTTAAATTTGGCAAAGTCCGGTGGTTCACAGCCGGCCCTGAACATTACACATAAATTACACTCGTCAATCAGCTCTACAATTCCATACCAACGTGCCAATTCACCGATACTATCAGCACCTACGAGCCAATACATTAAAGCTTTAGCACCATAATTGGCTTGAAACCATCTTATAGTTTCCAAAGTGTAGCTGGGCTTTGGTTTTCTCAATTCATAATCGTTCAGCTGAAATTTCTTATTGTCGGTAATTGCAAGAG
>JBAPXT010000149.1:0-1913 GCA_049284355.1 Sedimentisphaerales bacterium | reverse complement strand
ACCTAAGATCTCAAACTGTGCCACTTTCGCTGACGTCAGACAATCTATAGCTATAAAGCAGGGAGTTATATCTTCGCGGGGACAAGTTGTTTATGTTAACGTTGGACTTGGCCCAGACTGCGAATGTTCCTTTATTTCCAGGGACTAAACCTGGTATATAAACATAGTCTCCGGATGCGTCAAAACTTAAAGCGCTATTAATTTTACCTCCAGTTGTCCAGATTGCTCCGGTGATAGTTCCATTATTGCTGCCTGCTGAATCGTATGCTGTTGTTCCGTTGCCTTCGTCAAACTTCCACCAGGATATGAGGTTAGGTTCTGCGTTAACTGTGGAATAAAAGCTGAAAAGAAGAGAGATACATAGAATTAATAGAAGAGATTTTGCAGGTTTCATTTGACTGACCTCCGTTAATTTGTCCATTTTGTGCTCTGCAGAGTACAAAATGTCTTATCCTCACTCTGTTGCTTAATTTACTATGATATAGCGGTTCTAAGGGATTGTCAAGGAAGTATTTTCAGAAATTGGCTATGAAAAGTATTACGAGAAGAAGACTTATGGTTTCTGTTTTATGTCTTTCGTGCTACAGAGAAAGGCCAGCGCCTTCCTATATTGTTTAATAACCCCACAGAAGTCATACCAACCAGCAAACTCGAACCGCCATAGCTTACCAAGGGCAAAGTCAAGCCGGTGATTGGCATCAGCCCTATAGTCATACCTACATTGGCAATAACCTCAACTGAAAACATTGCTATAATACCAACTGCAAGCAATCTGCCAAAGGGGTCGGTATTGTGCCCTGCGATTTCCAAACCACAGATGATAATAACAGCATAAAGCCCAAACAGGCCGAGGCAGCCGAGAAAACCCCATTGGTGGGCGATTATAGCGAATATAAAGTCGTTGTGTCTATGGGCGAGGAAGTCATACTTGACAAAGGGACCCTGTCGAAAGCCATATCCGCTTATTCCGCCGGAGGCAATTGCAAACTTCGAGCGGGTCAAATGATAGCCCCACTGGTTCTCCCATTGATTCGCACTGAATTTTTTGCCGACCAGGATTTTACCAAGAACGGGGTACTGTTCCGCTTTTTGCTGAATCCAGTCGTTTTGCAACAGGACGCTGCTTATCCTGATTCGCTGGTAAGGTTTGATTTCCCGCCAGAGGAGGGGACTGACCAGCATAGCTAAAATGACAATAATCAAGAGATGCTTAACCTTAGCCCCCGCCACGAACAGCATCGTAAAGAGGATGGGCATCATTAAAAGCACCGTTCCCAAATTCGGCTCGAGCAAAATCAAGACCATCGGCAGCAGCGTCAGGACGAAAGGCCCGATTAGAGCGCTGAAATTGCGGTAGTTGCTGCGGTACCTAAGATACCAGGCAAGGGCAAGGATGTAAGCCAGTTTGCAAAATTCTGACGGCTGGAGCTGCAGGAAGGTGGAGGCCGTTCCAATTCTTATCCATCGGCGAGCAGAGTTAACGACGGGGACAAAAGGGATATCTATAACCTTATCGAGCAGTAAAAGGGCTAAGAGCATCAGCACAAAGGCATATATCCAGCCACTTACGGCCCCTAATCGGCGGTAATTGATGCTGTTAGCTGCAAGGAAACCAAGTGCCCCCATAGCAGCAAATAAGACCTGTTTTTTCCAGAGATTGGCCAAATCGCCCGTTTGGTCGGCAGGGGCGGTGTTTGCGGGGCAGCCGATTGAATAAATGGTTAGTATCCCTATCGCGACAAGGGCCAAAGTGGCTGCCAGCAATGTTAACCTTACAGCCATAAGCCGGCCTTTTAGAAATTTATACATAACGAGAAAATACCAAAAAATCGCCGAAATTGCAAAACGAGACGCAAAATCGCGGGAAAATTATTTTTTTCAGCAAAAAACATGCCTGTGGTGAAGGGTAACCC
>JBAPXT010000148.1:0-3010 GCA_049284355.1 Sedimentisphaerales bacterium | reverse complement strand
CAGGCCATAGTAAGATTAAATGATGCGTTGTAGAAACCCCGCTCGTGACTGAATTCGACGTTCTCAATCTCGCCTAAGTAAGCGCCGTTGTTGTCGGCCAACGGTGTTGGCGTCGGAAAGAATCGCCAGTTATCAGCCGCATCAGGGTATCGGCCGTATGAGATATTGGTTGTCTGGTTACCAAACACAATGGCGTCAATCGGTGTGCTGCCATCGATGTCGAACAGGCCGATTTCCTCACCACCTGCTGATAGCTTGAAATTTGCGTGCAGCGGTCCGTCTGTTGTCTCATCGTCCGCCCAGATTACCACAAAACCATCAGCCGGCAGCGTAGTCTGCGATGAATGACCCGAAGGAATCTGCCACTTGGTCGGGTTATTGAGGTCATCGGTAAGGTACATCCCGGCGAGGTCTATTGGGGCATAGCCGTAGTTGTAGATTTCAATCCAATCATCGAAATCTCCCTGCGGGTCGTTTATGTCGCTGGCACTGTTGTTGGAGGCCATAAACTCGTTGATGGCAAGCGTGGGGCCGTGGTCAAGCCAGTAGTTTGCCAAGAACGCAAAATCGACGAAATTAACGCCGTTTAAGCCGTCAAAATTCGCACAGGCCTCTTCTTCACCCTCGCACTCGCCGGTGTCCAGCCACTGCTCTGCGAAGGCTTTAATATCCTCCCAACCTATCATACAATCGCCATTGAGGTCGTGTTCAGGGCATAGCGCAGCGGCGGCAGAACCAGCAAAGAATGCAACAATTACCAGTGGGAGAAGGGATATCCTCATACTTTTGAAAGCTCGATACTTAATTGTGCCTATTTTAACACATTTGAACGGCAAAATCAATGCCTAAAAGTGAGGATGCTTCGGCTATTATGTATGTGGGGCAGGCGTCAATTACAAATTTACACACCCGAATACAGTGAATTGCTTGACCGAATGCGCAAAAGAAAAAGCCGGGTGTGATTGGTACTCGGCCTTTATACTCCTGGCGATACCTACGCTCGCCCTTAAGGGCTACCATCGGCCGCATGGGCTTAGCTTGTCGTGTTTCATGTTTCCTCTGCGTTTATATATCCTGTTGCTTTGTCAAAGTTTATTTCCCAAAGATTGTTTATATATTGCGATGCTCCGTCCAGATCAGGAAAAAGAGCAGCACGATTTATGTTCATATAATCAAGAAACCTGAGACATTGTTCTCTCTCAACATTGGGTATGATGAATTTTTGTAAAACTGCACGCGGATGTGGTGTCCCTGTCCCTGTTTCCCACCATGGCTCTTTGTATGTATCTTTTGGGAAGTTTTCACTGATATATGTCTCTATGTCTTTGCCAACGGGCATTTTAATAAAGACTCCACCTTGATTAAACAAACGATAATTTCCTTGTCCTTTTGGCGATAAGGGTTCACATATTTTGCGAATCTTTCCGGTGTCAGGTGACGATTTCTCTGTCAAAAGGTGGTGTGTAACCGCGAATACCGCCCGTTTTTCTGGTGATATCAGATTCCCGTTGTTAAGACATTTCTCGTCTTCAAAAGCAAAAAACAATGCCACAAATGGTGAATATGTCCAGTCTAATAAAGGGGTAGCAAGTCCGTGGTGTTGTGCTATTGCCCACCATTCATCATCATCGGTTGGAATGTATAGCCCTAGTTTTCCTCGGGAGAGCTCTTTGAACCTGTTGAGTTGAAGTTCGCGAGAAACACGAGTACATAAAAATTCTTTTGGGATTCCTCCAGATAAGTTTGGTTTCGTCGGATACTTTTTTTCGAGCCTGTCTAAAGTTGATTCTACCTTCCATTCTGCATTTGTCTGGCCCCGGTATATCAGTGTAGGCCAAACCTTCTCGTTTTCTACGAACCTGCAAAAATCTTTCCATGAACTTAGTTCGTGCCTTAGTATTCCATTCTTAATGTTTTGGCAGGTGTCTGTTTCGCTTTGTCCCATTAAACTACGTTCCCTAATTTCGTTATCGCATCTGCTTGTTTTTGATGTACAAACAAAAGACCAATTACACATCCAGCAATTCCCAAAGCAAATGTAATTGCATATCGTAGCCAACCCATATTAATATGCTTGGTTACTACCATTCCTGTGGCGCAGCCGAAAAGCAATCCCCAGAATATCGCCATGGCTATACCCGTCTGAAATTTGTATTTTGGAGCAATTTTCGCACCAGCAATGATTAGAACCATAGGAACGAAAAATGCATAGCCAAAACGCTCAAGCATCTCAGGAGGAATCGCAGCAAGAAGATTTTTACCATCTATCGTAATCATTGCTTCATTGTCTGCCCTACCGAATAGCTGAATCAACATAACCGCCCAGTGGATCGGAAACATAACAAGTATGGCGCAAACAACACTTCCGGGTAACACTGCGAACCACCGAAAAACCTGTATCAACGAGGATTTCTTGTTTACCTGAGGTTTGTCCATAGAAATCAGTGTAAATCCCGTGTTAATCCGTGTCAAACAAAAAGGCGCAAATCCTTCGACAAGCTCAGGATAGAAAGGAAAAGGCCGAGTGCTGTCAACACTCGGTCTTTATAAATCTTGGCGATCGCTTTTTTAGAATTACGAGCCGGGGGTCGGGGTGACAGCAGTCCAGTTATTCGGGTCATTGCCGTAGCGCGTGGTGCTGGTGCGAGTAAGCGATTTGCCCTGGCCGTCGGCCTGTATCGGCCAGAGGTCCACGCCGCCGGGACAATCCTGCGGATGCGAGCCATCGCTGTAATCAACCCGGTCAACGCGAATATAGTAACGAATACCGGCATCCTCATCGCCGGGTTTACTAATCTCTACTTTTTCGCCGCCATTGTCCAGCCAACCGTCATAGGGGCCGTAGATTATCCCTACGGGAACGGTTGGATACCGCCAGCGGAATGCCGTTGGATTCCTGGCGACTATGATTCTACCGCCCGCTGATATCGTCACAGCATTTGGCGGAGAGTCGAAGGTGTATTCGATGCCGTTAGTGAACTTCCATGGCTCGCCTTCATTAGAATCATAC
>JBAPXT010000147.1:0-3892 GCA_049284355.1 Sedimentisphaerales bacterium | reverse complement strand
AATCGGTTATGCAAGTCAGCCTCTTGGAATTTTTATTGCTGGTCTGGATGTTCTTGAATCAAACGGCTTGCTCCTCGATGACTCTTGTTTGCTCGGCGAAACCAACGTGTCAATCATTGTCGGCGACCCAGTTGAGTCACCGAACTTACCCACAGCTATAGGCATACCTCTGGGGGTATATTTCAGCGCTGCATTCTGCAACAATAAGCAACTCTCAGTGACGGTTGACGGAAACGATTTCAACTCGCCCTATATTAGGTTTTATAATCTCTCGGATTCGTGTACTCCCTCTTACCCTAATATCATAGACCTGCAACTTCGCCCCTCCGACGCCTCGGCGGTGCAATACATACCGTGCGACCTCTTAGGAGACTGCGGCGATGACCCAGAAGGCTCACCAGCTGTTCCTTCTACAATTTTGGGGCTGCTGTCCAGCCAAAGCCTGTACTTTCTGCCCTGGGTGAACTTGGCAGATGGTAGTCATAGCATCGATGACATCGACGGCTTTATGCTTGATACCGGTGCCCAAATCACTGTCATAAGTAGAACCATAGCCTCAGGCCTGCACCTCAGCACCAGCAACCCCGACTTCACCGTCGAAATACAGGACGCAACCGGCCAGGTCACTATTGCTCCCGGCTTCTACCTCGATTCGCTGGACATACCTGCAGATGGCGAATGGCTCGAATACACAAATGTCCCGGTAGTTATGCTTAACGTAGATTCCCCGGAAGGCGGCTTCCTCGACGGCATAATCGGTATGAACCTCTTTGTCGATTTGAACTTTGTCGTCAAAGGTGGAGGCCTGGAAGAACAAGGTTATAGCCCGACATTGGAATTCGAACCAGCCTGCCGAATCGCCGGTGACATCGCTCCGAAGTGTGGCGACTGCATGGTCGACTATCTGGACCTGGCTGAACTTACCGACCATTGGCTCGAAGACTCAAGCTCTCCCAATTGGAATCCAGATTGCGATTTGGCCCCGCCCTCCAATCCCGATGGCATAGTCAACCTCCTTGATTTTGCTGTGCTCGCCGAACATTGGCTTGAAGAGGTAGCACCTTAAAAGGCGGGGAAGCGTTGCAATCTCAAAATATTTAGCCCCCTGCATCGCAGGGGGTTACCTTACGATGTGGATTGTTCCTCCATCCCGCAAATTGACGCAAAGTGTCGTCCCCGAGTGTTGCTTCCTTGGCTAAGAACAAGGGACCCACCAATCCCGCCCAATCCTAAAGCCCACCGGTTTATCCGGTGGGTCAATTAACTTTACGTCTAATCTTGTTTAGCAGTCGGCCGGCACGGCGACTAACCTTGCCTGCCCTCAATAGCACGCAGTGCGGCGGAGGGTCATTCCCGCGCAAGCTTGTCCTGAGTATAGTCGAAGGAGCGGGAATCCAGTTGTAGGTCGGGGTTTACCCCCGACAAAGCTTATCCCGAAGCATATCATATTTGATATGTGACTTTTCACATTTACTTTGCCGTGTTTTATGTGTGAATTGCTTCATTTCACATTGACTTTGCTTTGCCGCACTCGGCAGGGAGACAATTCCGATTGACTTCTTTGTATTTCAAATGTGAAACGCCATATTTCACATTTACTTTTCGATGTTTCATGTGTGAAATACGACGTTTCATGTTGACTTCTTCGCAATTCCAATTGACTTTGCGACGTTTCAAGTCCACAGGATGGCTTACGCTATGTGAAACACGATGTTTCATCTTGGATATTAGGACATTAAGAGGGTGAAATGGTGATTTCAGTAGTGAAAGGGGATTTTAAATTATCTGACCTAAAGAATTGACAAAAAAGGGGGAATTTGTTCCCGCTCAATCGCCGCGGAGGCTATCTCATGAGTCTTCTCTACGGTCAAATACACTTATTAGGTTATACGGATATCTTGGTCGGTCAATATTAACCGCCAAGACAAGACAACTCGAAACGTTGTTTTCAGCAATAACACTAACGGCGAGGTTCTCAATTAGTTTTAAACGTGAATCATTATGTCTCTGACGAAATGCAAAAAACACTAATGCATGCGCTCCATGCCTTGGTAAAATACCAACCACGGAGTTCATGTGATTGGGATCTCGCCAGTTTTTTTTGACATTTTTCTTCAATTTCTTGAAATTCCTTTCAATCCTAACTTGTTCATCTACGGGAACATCTAGCAGGATTAGAGATGTTTCTAACCAGCGATCATTAACTCGTGCCTGAATGCTTTTAAGGATATCTATCCACCATCGAGTACATTTCCGAAAAGGTTTCTTAGGATTAACCCCATAATCGAGAGCAATATAATATTCATCGATAGCTTTTGACATATTAATAAGCTGCATCTTAGAGAATTCTTTAAGGCTAGCATCTATGTTAAGCCCATTTTCTAAATAAAGCCCCAATAGATCCATTTCACCAGCGAAAAGACTTGCTTTTAAGGCTTCAAGTTCGTTACGTCGAGCTAAATAATGAACCTTGACAGAAATAGGTTCAAGGATATCTAGGACTATCTGCAAATCAGCCAAAGTAATCGTCGGTGCCAGTTTTATGTCTATATCAATCAGACCAGCATCGCGTAAAGCCGCTAGATTCGATTGCACGGAGGCAAAATCCTCTATAGTAACTGACAACCTGATTATTTTCTGAATATCTCGAACATCGAATGGAAATATGGTAGTCAACTTGGGGTCATCATTTAATCTTGATTTAAGCGAGAATATCTCGTTCACCAACCGCTGCGATTGTATTGCAGGTTCCACAATCAACTCTTTAACATCGCGTCGTATTCTTTCAGGTTTGCCCCGCAAAGCTGGACGAGAAACGGAACCAGATTTGGCTTCCACTATTATTAGGACAGAATCAATCTTTATTAAGTAATCCGTCTCTGCGTCATCAGCCCATTTCAGGTTCGGAAAAGAAGGATATTCAGGAAAAGATGACTGCATTAATGTTGCGATTTCTTTTTCAAGAAATTCTGCTCGCCTATTAGATATTAAAACGCGTGCTTTGTCAGATATGCCAAGTTCATTAAAAATATCAAATGCATTATTAAAGAACATTTGTGGCAATAAACAAAAGTATCGATCATATGCTAATTTAATTACCGGTTTCCTCCAGACAGGATTGTCAAGAAATAAATACTCAGGATTGATTCCAGATAAATCTCCGGGTACCAAGCTCAATTTAGACAAGCCAGATCTAATCTGTGATGGATCAATGCCAAGATTATCAACTAATTCTTGCGTTGTAAAAAATAGCTTTTCAGGAAGAGAAAGGTCGGCGTGACCCATCAATATGGACTTCGCTTCTTCAAGGGATACTTTCAAAGTTGTTAGTTTTTCGAGAATTTGAGAAGGAGATTCATTCGGATGAGGATGGGTCTCGCAGTAGATTTTCACGGCATCTTTCAAAGATTTGGCTGTCGCCACTGGCCTAAAGCAGCTCCAATGTTTATTAATTATGCGATCCCCGCGTCTAACAAGATAATCAAATACTTTTACTAAATCGGTAGCATTTATACCGGCTTCGTTCTTATATAAAACATCTAGCGGTTCATAAAGTTTAACTAACATTTCACGAAAATATTTGAAACATCCCCAATTCCGAACCAACTGAGTATTTAGACGCACATGTTCCTGCAAGTAAAGCGTTGCTTTCTGCTGCCTATCTGAAGATGAGCTAACCTCACTCAGCCGCTTAAAATGAAAAGATCTCTCAACTGCTATAAGTGCCTCCCATATTTCTTGAACAAAATCTGGCGTCGCTATCTGGTCTGAAGCAACGTGGCCAGGTAAGATCGCCAAGGCAAGGGCTTGAGCAAGTTCAATATGAGGCTGGTCTAATGAGTTTGTCTTTTTCTTTCTTCTGATTTTACCCGTCTTTGTCATTCCAGTAGAC
>JBAPXT010000146.1:0-1975 GCA_049284355.1 Sedimentisphaerales bacterium | reverse complement strand
GGCCATAATAAAATACTCCCGCGTGACATTGGTGGGGAGAGCGAAGGTCTTGGGAGCCTCAGGCTCATACGCTGACGCTGAAGACGGGGGAGGGACGGTTCGTACCTGCAACCCGATTCGCTTGGTTTACTAATACTATTATTCGTCTGATTTAATTACTTCAATAAAGAGATGAGAACTTGATTTGTATTTGGGCACAGATCAGCTCTTTTAATAACCTTGACTCTCCATTTACCCCTTTGTGAGGTTTTCACTTCATGGATCTTAATAACGGCATTGTTTTTCAACAGAAAGCTAAATCAGTTTGTTGTCGGCTGAGCTCCTTTTTCCTGTGTCTGCCACATTCTGCGATAGATGCCCTCTTGGGCAATTAGCGTGTCGTGATTCCCTTGTTGGACGATTCTACCGTTTTCTAGGACCAAAATAACATCGGCTTTTCTTACGGTCGACAATCTATGAGCAATCGCGAAAATCGTTTTTGTTCCTGATAGCTCAAGTATTGCCTCCTGAATATTCGCTTCTGTCTCGACGTCGACGGACGCTGTTGCCTCGTCCAGAATCAAAACCGGCGCATTATGCAGGACGGCCCGGGCAATTGCGACTCGCTGCTTTTGTCCGCCTGAAAGCCTCATACCGCGCTCGCCGACCCTGGTGTCGTACTTGTCTGGCATTTTCATAATGTCATCGTGTATCCGCGCCATGCTGGCAGCCTGTTCGATTAAATCCTGGGATGCTTCAGGTAAGGCAAAAGCAATATTCTCAGCAATAGTACCATTAAACAAAAACGTATCCTGAAAAACCATAGCGACATTACGGTGGAGCGATTCCAGTGTAATGGTGCGAATGTCTCTGCCATCCAGCAGAATCCGCCCGCCGGTAGGATCGTAGAAACGGGAAATAAGCTGGGTCAACGTGGTTTTACCGACACCCGTCGCACCCACGAACGCGACCATTTGTCCCGGCTCGACCCTAAAAGATATATCGTCCAACACCAGGACATTCTCGGAATAGCCAAAAGATACGTGCTCGAATTCAAGATACCCCTTTACATCCTTAATCGCTACGGCGTCTTCCGCATCAGTGACCGGCGGCGGCGTATCCATTATTTCAATCACACGCTCCGCTCCCGCAATTGCTTGTTGCGCACTTTCAAGGAGCTGTGCCACGTTGGTAATCGGCGCATAGAATAGAGCCAAATACAATAGGAAGGCAACTATATCAGCGATATTGATGCTGCCGATGAATGCAAAATATCCGCCGAAGCCGACCACAATAACGACACCCAACGCAGTTAGAAACTCCACACTCGGATGAAAAATCCCGGATATTTTCAATGCATATAACAGGTTTGTTGTGACTTTGTCAGCTTTTTCGGTGACCTGCGCGGTGGCTCGTTCTTGTTGGCCGAATGCCTGAGTCTCATGCATGCCGGAAAAGTTGTCCAGTAATTGTGCGGACAGCTCTCCCCTGGCTTTCTGTGTCTTTTGGAAATTGGGTCTCACCTTTTTGGTAAATATCCAGGCCGACCACAAAATGAACGGAATCGGGATAGAGGTAAGTAATGCCAACTTCCAGTTAATCGTAAGCAATATGACGGTAACACCTACTACGGTTAGGGCATTTGTTATTGTTTCGGGCACTATGTGCGCGTAAAGCTGCTCAAAGGTTTCAGTATCGGCAATAACCCGGCTCATCAAATCGCCGGTCTGCTTATTGTAAAAATAACCGATGGAAAATGACTGGAGCTTATTATAGACTTTTATGCGAATTTCCTGTACCAGAACCCAAGCAGCCTTATGTGCTAAATAACTTGCCAGAAAACGAAACAGAATTCTAGAAGCATATAACCCGAGCAGTATTGCTGTAATCTGGAGTATATGTTTGAGCCCCTCCGTCGTCATCCCGTTTGATATGATTGAGACAATGTTTGACAGTAAACGAGGCGCAATCAGATTAACAACGGTAAGTGCTATCG
>JBAPXT010000145.1:0-1672 GCA_049284355.1 Sedimentisphaerales bacterium | reverse complement strand
CAGTATAATATCGCCAGGGCCCTTGTTTCGGCGCACAATAATATCTGTGTAACCGGCGACCCAGACCAGTCTATCTATCGCTGGCGCGGCGCAGACATCCGCAACATATTGGACTTCGAAAATGATTGGCCCAATGCCGCTGTCGTCAAACTCGAGGAAAACTTCCGCAGCAAACCCGAGATACTCGAAATGGCCGACAGGTTAATTGCAAAAAACCGCAACCGAAAGCAAAAAATGCTCATCCCCACAAAGCCCCCGCCCGCACACGTTGCCATAAATGCCTTTGGAGATGAGCTTGAAGAAGCCGAAGCTGTTGCCAATCGCGTCAGGCAATTGTCTGATGAAGGTGCTTCCCTGAAAGACATGGCCGTTTTCTATCGCGTTAATGCACAGAGCCGCTTACTCGAAGAAGCCTTCATCCGCAATAAAATACCGTACCAGATTGTTCGTGGCGTCGAATTCTACGGCAGAAAGGAAATCAGGGACACCCTTGCCTACTTGAAAATCCTTGTCAATCCTGACAATGAAATTGCTTTGTTGCGCATCATCAACACCCCTGCCCGCGGCTTAGGAAAAACTACAATTGACAAAATCCTCTCCTTTGCCGGTCGCAATAACATCACTTTTTTCGACGCCCTTAAAAAAGCAGAGCACCTCGATTTTCTCTCTAAAGCCACAAAAACCAAAATTGCCGCCTTTATCAATATGCTCGAGGGGTTCAAAAAAGATATTACAGGTAAGGTTGCGCCGCTCGTCGAGCGTGTCTTTATTGAATCCGGCTTAGAAAAGTCACTTCGCGAAGCCGGTCCTGAAGGACAAAATGCCATTGATAATGTAAACGAGCTGATAAACGCCGCCGCCCAATATGACCAGCAGGCCGAAGTTCCATCGCTGCTCGATTACCTTCTGCAGATATCGCTTTTTAGCGATGTCGATGCCTATGACGCCTCAAAAGGCTGTGTCGCTTTTATGACTTTGCACTGTGCTAAGGGCCTCGAATTTGAAAATGTCTTCATCGTCGGTGTCGAAGAAGGCCTCTTGCCTCACGAAAGGAGCAATACCGATGATGAGGATGAGTTGGAGGAGGAACGCAGGCTCTTTTTCGTCGGCATTACCCGCGCCAAATCCGGCCTTTATATCAGTTTCGCTCAATATCGGGAAATACGGGGTCAGCGGCTTCGAACGATACCGTCGCAGTTTCTTTTTGAGCTTGGAACCGACTTCACCGGCCTAGCTCAGGAAAATAACTTCTCGCCCGATATGCCGCAATACGAAATACGCGATATGCAGTACGATTTTGTCCCAGGCCAGTTGGTCCGCCACAAACTGTTCGGCCTTGGTGCCATTAAAGAATTCATCGATATGGGCGAAAACAGCGTTGTCGTTGTCAAATTTAACACAGGACAAACAAAATCCCTTATGCTAAAATACGCCGACCTTGCAAAGGTAAATAATATTTAGCCCCGTTTTCCCGGGGGTTTAGATTCAATTTAAGGAGTATATTCGTGCCGAAATCACAAATTAACCTTTACTACAGAAATGTTACTGCAGAAATCATAAGCAACGAGCACGGCATCACTGATGCTCAGCTGAAAACCCTTGCCGAAAAAACCTCGCCGTTAATCTCACAGCTAAACAAAGAAAAAAAAACCGGAAAAACTCCCTACAGAGA
>JBAPXT010000144.1:0-1545 GCA_049284355.1 Sedimentisphaerales bacterium | reverse complement strand
AATCGTACACCAGCTGCATCGTTATAAGTCATTAAAAATTCACCTTGCAAAGTTTCCGCCAACTCAAATAATTCCTCATGGTTCAGCGCATTATGTTTATAAAGCCTAGTTCCAGCTTTTTTGCCTGCTGCAGTATAAGGTGGATCAATGAAATACACAACATCACTTTGCATAGCATATTTACTCATAACAGTAATGCCATCTCCATGAATGAACTCTATTTTATCAGCTAATTTACCGATGTTACGAATACGTTTTGCTAAAGTATAAGGATACCAACGAGAGTTGATGCCCTTCCCATGCTCACCATTTTTAATAAGACCTGCTCCAGGCGCCATAATCCCACCATGATTTGTTCGGTTCCGTAGCAAAGTCTTGAAGGCGTTTTGCCGTATAGATAACTCGTCATCATTAAGTACTTTCGCTAGTGATTCCTGAGTCATTTCGAATTTGAGAATTCGATCCGCTAGCCACTCAGCGTCTCCGCTTAACAAGGTTTTCCATACACTAGCTACCTGTTCATCTAATTCAACCATCAAGACTCTAACTGCTAGGCTTTCGAAAGCTACAGTTAAACCAACGATGCCTCCACCGGCAAAAGGTTCTATCAAAAGTCTTGGTCTTTTTAATTGGCTATTTAGCCACGTTCTTATTTGTGGAATCAGCCACGTCTTGCCGCCAGGATAGCGAAATGGACTTCGCTGAGATACTGATGCGACATTTACTATTCTATTCAATTCTTGTATGCTACTGGGTTTATCTTGTACCAATATCTCCTAGCCTCTCCAAACCAAGTATTTTAGTTTCTGGCACGTTTTCCTCTAATTGCTTATCTAGTTTCTCCTGAAGGGTCATAATAAAATCATCAGGGGATCCTATTTCAGGGCGGGCTATTTTGTCTAGTGAATCATTAAAAAGAGTATAAACCGCTTTCCCTCGTTTAAGCGAAAATATTTTATCACTATCATTATATTCGATTTTATAGACTAACCAAGCAATATCCGCTTGCTCTTTTTTTACCTCTTTTAAATTGGGAAGTGTTGCAAAAAAACCTTCATCTAGAGCAACTGCAATTTTCTTTTTCCAGGCATTTAAAATTCCGCCTTTATATATCAACTGTGGTACCAGCCGTTTCCTGCTCGAAGAAAGGTAATCGGGACGTGGATAATTTGTTTGTTTCCTCCAATCCATGTTGGAGCGCTCCGCTGGCTTTCCCAAATAGTGTTCGAAAGGTCTACGGACATTTCCTGAAATGTAAACGGCCTGAATTTCTAATGCCCCGAAATCCGTAACTTTTCCGGCAGAGTTATAAGCTACTAATACAACATCTATGTTACCAGCAGTATTTCCGTTTTTATCATTTAACCTTACTTCTGTTAATGAAGTCCACGATGGGCAGGTAGGAAAGAAGAATTCAGCCGCATCTTCCAATATTAACCAATCCTGTTGAAAGCGGCTAGGGCATGTGAGAGCAATACTATTCCCATAGTAAATACTGCAAACACCGAGAGGATTTTCAGCCTTATCTTTCGTACAATTTGGGAC
>JBAPXT010000143.1:0-6959 GCA_049284355.1 Sedimentisphaerales bacterium | reverse complement strand
GGTTTTATGTTGACATTTGCGGGATTTTTTTTTAAGTTCCTGTTTTAGTAAATATCGGGAGTGTAGCTCAGTAGGTAGAGCAACGCACTTTTAATGCGTAGGTCCTGGGTTCGAATCCCAGCACTCTCAGTTTTTGGTGATTGGTAATTAGAGATTGGTAATTACCAGTTACCAGTTACTAATTACCCGTCTTGCTTTTGGCGGTTCTTTCTGCCAGGCTCTTTATTGCCTCGCACTGAATATCCTTGCCGTAAAGATTTCCCTTATTTATGGCGTATATCTTAAGCGCATTGCTGTCAGCGTGATTTAGTTTTCCCCTGCGAAGCAGCTCTTTGAAGTTGAGCTTGCGGATAGTTATATCTTTCTCATCATCACCGCCATTGGTATTCTCAACGATGCTCAGCAGAAAATCCACTTCTAATAGCTCCATACCGCTGTGCAAATCTTTTTCTTTTTCCTTGGCTGACTTGCCGGTAAATTTCTTGACGTTTTGCCCCTCTGTAGGCGCTGAGGACGATAATTCTATTTGTGCACTAAGTCCGGGCTTGGTTTGATATCTGTGGAGTTGAGATGGGGGCTGGTCGTGCTCTTTAATCTTATTTGTTTTTGTTTTGGCAAGGCTGAAGATGCCGATGGAAACCACCAGGATGACGAGAACCAGTATTTGCACCCAAATGGTATCATCCCCCTCGCTATTGCGAGCAGCGAGGATTGTCTGTATTAAAAGAACGTTCATAGTTTTTTTTAAGCTGGAGTCTTATCCGCCTGTGGCTGAAAAGAATCCGGCATAATCAGGATACCACTGAACATCCTTGTTTAGCTATCGTGTCTGCCCTTACGGGTGGTTCTTTCCGTCAGCATCTTCATCGCTTCGCATTGGATAACCTTGCCGTAAAGACTGCCTTCATTCATTGCGTACACTTTAAGTGCACTGCTGTCGATGGTGTCCACCTGGTCTCTCCTTAGGAGTTCGTCAAAAGTAAGTCTCCGCATTGCCACATCGTTCTTATCATTACCTTCGGTATTCTCAATAATGCTCAACAGGAACTCCAACTCCAATATTTCCATACCACCGGCCAAATCTTTTTCTCTGTTCTTGTTAAACTCGCTTTTCAGAGTTTCCTCGTTCGATGGATGCACCTCGACAATTTTACTTGCAGCCATACCTTTCACCTCACTTTTCTTTTCTCTTATACTGTTCCAAGCCATTTCTTTTTGTGCCTCCAATTGCAATAAAAGCCTGCTTTCCTATAAAACAGGACGATTATATACTCATTCTGTCTGCCGGTCAAGAAATTGCAGGATTTTCTCGACTAAACATTCAGTCACCACCTCGAATAAGCAGGTTAGTTTGGTTGTTGCCTCGATTCAATACAAGTCCGGCCTTCTGCAATGTGCTTGCTTAGTTGAGCCAGTTGTCGCAGAATACGGCGAGGTCGCGTTCGTCGATTACGCCGTCGCGTGGTGTCGAGATATCGCAGGCGGCGTTCCAGTTGGTATCTCCGGGGCGGCTGGCCCATGCGGCAGCAAGGACGGCAAAGTCCTTGAAGTTCACATCACCATCGGGTTCAAAATCTCCGGAAAGGTACGGTCCGGTAACCAGTTGGATACCGCTGCCATTTATGGGGTCAAGGTTTCGGCTGTACTGTTTGTCGGTTGCGTTGTTCCAGTGCTCGTGCACGCCAAGACTCGAAAGCCGTGTACCATCATGTTCAGGGTCATAAAACGTTCCTGATGGAGGATTGTCCGCCAGTGCTGCTTCATGGAGGTAGTCATCGGTTCCAGCGTGAGCGGGCCCAGCGGCGTCAGACCATTCCGTGACGAGGAAATCAAAGCCTACCGAGTCAATCGCCACTTGGTCTTGGGACGCAAAAATACTTGAAGGCCAATCATTATTGAAAGGGCTGCTTGTCCATTTCCGCGGCAATTGATTAAGAGGAGGGTCGTTGTATTGGGCGTGCTTGCCACTGTACAGCGCATCAAACAGGCAAAGGAGCGTTTTGCCGCCGACATGGCGATGCCCCATCAAATCAACCATATTTCTGTAGCTGCCGCTCGCGGGCACACTATAGGGAGTATCCGAATGCATACTATAATATCCAGCAGGGAGTCTACTGGCATCAGGACAACGAAGAGAGCCATAATGGTTCTTCCCACAAGCGGTGATTCCGGCCTGGTTGTAATGGCCCTTCAGAGAGGCCAGATTGATAAGATATTCGGCCTCCACGTATGATTGCATCACGTAGTCCTGCGTCTTTCCGTTAGCTTTAGAGGTGCTCCAGTAAAATGGCACCGTTGATTTCTGGGCCTTGGTTCGACCGTAGTAGCCCAGATAATCAAGATAGTGGACATCCGGAAAGACCGGATGAATCATATTGTAGAACTCATTGCACCACAGGCAAATCGGGTCTCCTATCGTAATGTCGGATTGGGACACCCCGACTATATTAACTAACTGGTCCAATAGCGCGCGAATAATCTGGGGCGAGCATAGAGCTGCATCATTCGGGTCGCGGCTGAGAAGAGAATATCTCGTGTCGCCCCACACGGCAATCATATAAACAAAATTCACCTTTATCATAATCTTTTCGCCGGCCTGATATCCGACGTCCCCTTTGCCATGTTGCTGATTGAAATAACGGAAAAGATGGTCCCATGCCGTGGAAATATTTGGCTCACCGGCCAGCGTGCTTATAGACTTCAGCATCATCTCGTTAATTACATTCTGGTCTGTATGTGTATTTTCCCACCAATGTCCGTCACCCATAAACGGCCCTTCCCAGTTTGTGGCATTGGGGTCGTGTATCCAGACGACTCGACCCGGGTAAATACCCTTGGCGCTGCCTATCGGCGTATTGGGTGGCAATGGGTCGGCCTGAGCTATGGGCTGATTGTTGGTATCTGCTGCCATCGCTATCCATATAAAGGCAACACTGGCAGCAATGCAAATTGCCGCCACGACATAGCGTGCCTGCGCAAACGAGCGTTTTGCCTTGTGGTACGCTGCGGTTGAACCAGCCAGACCCAGCAGCCAAATCACAAAGCCAGATGCAAGTGGGAATGCCACCCTCTGGCAGGGGTACGTGGCCCGTGAAGGCTTTGGTATTACTCGTATCAAAAACCAGATTAGGGCTAATAGTCCTGTAGTCGGAAACAACCAACTGAGCCGGCGGAATCTGCTTTTGTGTTTAATAGGTTTACCTGTTTTAGGACAAACTGACGGAGTGAACTTTTTGCTTGAAAATAGCACTTTTACAACCTTATGAACTTGTGGCTGTCTGTTTCGGCTGGGTTTACCATCCTCCACAATGTAACAGAAACAGCGCGTATTAAAGATTGTTATAGATAATTTGCCTAACGGCGACTGATTACAATTATAAGTATATCAGTATTTTCGAAGGTTGTCAACCTTGTTTCCCCTATTGAGGTTTGATAGCTTGTATCATGCTTTGACCACAATCGGGAAAATCACTCGAAAAACATTTCCCGCAGTCTTCGTCACCCAGTTGTGGATTTATAGAACTTTTCTTTCTGCCGAGCCTCGCTTAATGTTTCAAACGATTCCGTGTGAATTATTTTTTAAGGACGGTATGGCCGCGACGATTTGACTTTCCCGCTATTGTGGTCTATTAAACGTTTTTCAACGTCGTCCGCAACTCCGGTATATGTCCTTGTTTTAGCTTCGTCAATGAGGATGTAAAGGTAATGCATGATTTACCTTGATGACGGACCCGCCTCATCCGCCAAGCAACGCTTGGCGAGATGGGCGAGGTCTCGCCATTTTTCGCTTTGCAAAAAAATGGCGGAGAGGCCGGGATTCGAACTTTATCCGCCTTCGGCGGACCGGGCCCCGCGACACAGTATATTTAAAAATTCCCGTCCTTTTCCGCTTTTGGGGAACTTTTCTCTGTTACGGGCTGAACTATAATCCGGCAATTGTGCGGTATAAAGAAGTAAGAAATCTCCTGTAAGTCGGGACCATGTTGTTTTTCCTGTTCGATGTTTTGCCAATCTTCTCTTGAGGTTATTGGTTATTCCGATATATCTTCTTGATTTGCCTTGGAGCACATAAACGGCAATTATATTTCAGGCCCTAATTTCTAACGGAGAGGCCGGGATTCGAACCCGGGGTACGGGTTATTACCCATACGACGGTTTAGCAAACCGTTGCCTTCAGCCACTCGGCCACCTCTCCGAACAATTCTCTGATAATCTACATTTTGCAAGCTCGTATTGCAAGCAGATAAGCGGTAAACTGTGGGATGGGAAGGAAAAAATGATGTTGCCATCAATGTTGCCCGGATGTCGAAGGCTTGTCTCTGTGTTGGTAAAATAACTTTGTTTTTGGCTGAATTTAGGCGGCCCACTTGGGTAATTTCTTGCCTGTGAGTTTTTCGGATACATGCCATCACGATGAGCTATCTTCGGTGAACGTTTATCACCTTTCTGCAAGTTCGTGGTATCTTTGGACTTAGTAATCGGTTTTGTTTTAGGAGGGCACAAAACATAAATTCCAATGGTAGCTGCCAAAGTCAAAACCACTGCTCCTGTTATTTTCAGCCGGAATCTATTCATAATTTTCTCCGCCTTTCTTGTTTAAAAACTATCTTTGACAAACGGCCTGTCTATTTTTGTTCTTTCAATTGCCACCATCCATCAAAAGAATAATTTTCTATTGGATATTTGTCATTATACTTGTCCAGCAGATCCAACTTCCCGGCTTTTCTAAATGTATATCTAAAGCGAGGATCGTTTAAAAAGCTCTTAATTTCATAATTGGTTTTGGGATCAGAGGGATTGTAAATAATTGTGATGTGTTCTCCTGCAGACGCATAATACTTTCTGGGGCCTTCAGCCATCCCCCAGTATACTTTTTCTTTATGAGACACAGGGTCATTCGCCTCAAATTTATATACTACAGTCCAGCCAGAACGCCAGTAAGATATCTTGTATATTTGGCCTTCTGTGATTTTACCTTGTTCCAGCAATAGTATTTGATTTGCTTTCTTATTCAAATTGCTTTGCGAAGGACCAGACGCCATAATCGAAAATGCGATTACTATTGCTATAATCCCTCCAACTCGTATCGGCCAAACGTAACCCAACTCGATGACCATCCGGCCACAAGAATGCCATGGACATAAACTAAATATTTTATTCACAATTGGTCGGGAAAAAACAATAAAGAGAAATCCGATAGCCCCGAAAACAATAGCATGAGCATGGTAGAACAGCACTAATTACTCCTTTAATACAGCCCTCGAAAAATAATTAACGCTCCAAAGAACGCTAATGTATTGGAGCAAACAAAATAGCCATCGCAAAAACACTGGCCATAATAACAAACCCTGTTATGATAAGTGCGTTTTTGCATTAAAAACCTGTTCCTGTTGAAACACTTATAGGTTTTGAATCGACCGGAATATAATCTGCAACCCTCTCATATGTTCTATCAGGCAAGAAAAATTTAATTCCCGCATAACCATCAACGGTGATATAGTAACCCGAGAAGACCGGCCTTCTGGTGTATAGGAACTTTATCCTTTTCCAAGGAATAAATAGCGGCTTATGAAAAGGGCGAAAAGGAAAAAAGAGCGCGAGATACAAACCTTCATCATTTAAACCTATATGGTGTATGGCGTAACCACCCAGCTTTTGATAGTGGAATATTCTGCCGGTGAACTTGCCTTTGAAACCAAACTCCTTCCCTAGACTAGTCCACCCAGTATATATAGAAAGAAGCTTTAGGTAAAAGAACCAGCATCCTACAAATAGAAGTCCAAATAGTAAATCTAAATTTTCTCTCATTCACAGTTCCCGCCAATATTAAATTCTTTTATTTTCATTCTGATGCAAAGCCCCAGATTATTGAGTATTGGTATGCTTCGCCCAGCGTCTTAGCATTTGACATACCAGTTTCCGCAATATCTCTAAACCTATCCTTAATATATTGCCACGTATAAATTTCACAATAGTCCGCCTCACCATGCATATCAAGTGGAATCAATGACCATGAAGTTAGAGGTGGGTTATAAGTTAATTGGAAACCCCACCAATCTTGCCCAAACACAACGTCACCGGAAAGGCCACCCAAAGGCATGGTATATCCACCACCTATTGAACCACTCCATTCTTTCAAATCTTTAATACTGTCTGCGGTGGTGAATCCAAGAGTTAAACCCAAACTTACACTTGGCAATCCTCCTCCAATACCTGTATTATTCATCCAACCCCAATTACCTTTATCATCAATAACAATACCACTTTGTCTCGAAACTCGCGGTAAGCCAAGTAAAGATGCCACGCCTGTTCCAGTGAGGTGAAAAGTCCAAAATCCTTGTGGATCAACGAAATTGATTGGGTCGTTAGTACAATACAGATATTTATGTAACGTGAGTGGTTCTTCAAACTTGCCATCGGCTGGGTCACGGCTTGTAAATCGGCTTATATACGGGTCATACTGGCGGGCACGGAGATAATACTGGCTGATTTCAGTGTCGTAGTATTGGCCGGCAAAGCGGAACGGAGCTACTGTCGACGGTGCAAAAATCTCCAGAGTTCCACCGAACGGGTTGTACGTCAAATAAGCGATATTGCTGCCGGTAGTAGAGATAACCTGACGCACACTGCCTAACCTGTCGTGCAGAAAGAAGTACCTATAGCCGCCGTTGTGCTGAGCAAGGATTTCACCGTTGGCATAGATATAGGTCTTGACGATGGAGCTGTTTGTTGGGTTAATCTCCATCAAAATAACCGGCAAATCGCCTACAATATCGACGATATACTTTCGTTTTACCGCGCCGTTGTTTGTTTCTTTATATATTCGATTGCCCGATGGGTCATACTTAAGAGCAAGGAGGACAGAACTGCCGGATTTGGCGTAGCGCAGCTTGTTGTCCCAGTTGTATTTTAAGCTTTTAGCTGATGCATCTTCAATCATATTGCCGTTCTCATCGTAA
>JBAPXT010000142.1:0-2533 GCA_049284355.1 Sedimentisphaerales bacterium | reverse complement strand
CACTCCAGAAAATTCACATTTGGGGTATTTTTGGTCTCATTCAGGGGCACATTGTTTGCATACCGAAATATGTATTTATTTTTCCCCACGGTCATTTTTATTTCTCGCGTGATCCCTGTAACGAATTCATATAAAGATCGGTTACCCACAGGTTTTACAACAATAATAAACCTATACCCAAAATCTTTAAGTTCATTGATATGGGGAGCTGTAGCTGAAAGCGCATCGGAACAGATTGTTAATTTCAGGCGTGGATGTTCTCTCTTTAGGTCAATCAAAAATCGATGGAAGGCATTCCTCTCACAGTCATTTTTTGTTATACCATCTTGCTTAAGGATGGGTTCTGGGCATAGGGGAATCACTTGACGTCTCTCAGGATGAGCTATGACGGCTCCCAACATCTGGTGATGATATGTAACCCGGCCATCCTTATGTTCTTTTTTGCAACAGTTTTTGCAGTGGATTTTCTCTGAATTAAAAAGCTCAGTTCCATCCAACAAACAAAGATAGCCTCCTTGAAACTCATATTGCTCCAAAAGTTTACCTCTTTGAGCCTCGTGAAATATTGATAGAAAGCTTTTCCGTATAGCCTTTGGGTCTACTTCATCAAGGACTTCTCTCATATAAGTATCACTCGGGGTATTGCCTATCCCGTAAAGGTGTTTTAGATTGTGGGCAACTAACTCTTCTGATCTCATTTCGTCAAAGGCGAGCAGAGATGGTGACTTGAGACTGAACATGGCCAAAGCAGACATGAGGCAATCGGCCAAACTAATTTTTTTCGCTTTAACTACACTTGGTATTTTGAGAAAACCATTTTGGGCAAGGTTTACAAGTCCAATAATGGACAAGGCTTTTTTCTCCCTTTGGTGGGGCCTGTACTTCATATATGGTACGATCCTGTTTTTATAAGGTGAAAATTTCATCAGCGCTGATTGAGGAGGTTCGATCGGTAACATAGGTAACACTTGATTCACCAACATGGGTAACACTTTGTGTTTTTAAAAATATTTGTTTATCTTGTTAAGTTAACTATCCGGTTTCTGAGCTTTTAAGGGAAGTTGAGGGAGTAATTTATTTTCTGTCGGGGGTTTGGGGGCAGAGCCCCCAATCTATCCCTAAGTTAATATCCGTATAACTTCGCTTATCGGTCAGCCTAGGAAGTAACTTATTTTCTGTATCTTTCACATTACCATATTTCCTCTAATCAGGTAAATATTTAAAACCCTATGTCTTATCGTTGTCTCCTTGTCTTGAGCTTTGGCCTCTCTAAACTATTATTCTTAAGTTTACCTAAGTAAACCGGACCATAATAACACTCTATGTCGCCTTCCATGGTAGTTTTTAAGCCAACATATTCTCCTGTAAGAACCTGTCCAATGTAGTACTCAATTTGCTTTAACCATATGCCGCCATTTTGACCTACTTTTCTTACCTCCATTTCTCTTTCATCATATTCTGGTGGTCTCAAAATTCCATCCCAACGCCTTATCGAAGCCCGGTAACAACTACCTGGGGTCTTCATACCTAAGGCTTCATGAGGTCTTTCAAAGTTATATTCATGCTGAAACTGACTCATTGCTTGTATTTGTAAAGCTAATGTGTCTTTTGGAGGCTTTGCAGTATCCTGTTTTAGGGTTAAATGAAATCGTTCATGCCTTCCATTTTCTTCTGGATGCCCAGGCCGTATCCACTCAGGCGTAACCCCAGCTTTAATCAAATTAATAGATAATCCGGTTAATCTTCCAGCGCCAACAGATCCAAAAGGAGGCCCATTATCAGAGCGCAATCGATCAGGAAGTCCATATTCCCGAAATGCCTCATCAAATATGGGCCAGACGTATTCAACTGAATGTTTATTAAGATGAGTGCATCGAATGAGATATCGAGTAAAACAATCAGTAATGGTTAATGGCTCACATTTTTGACTATCCCCTGTTAAAAACCACCCCTTAAAATCTACAGCCCATGTATTATTGCACTCTGTAAGATCTCCTAGCGGTGCTGTAGCAGGCACTCGATTTTTGAGTCTTCTACTAGTTATGAGATGATAGTCCTTGAAAATTTCATATAGTCTTGTTGGAGATGGCCAGATTTCTTCAGGATATTCTTCTTTAAGCTTTACTAGAATTTTTTTTGGGCCCCAATTTCTTTTTTTAAGTTTAAAATCGATAGCCTTATCGATATGAGCATTTGTATAATGATGATTAGGAGAGTGCGGGGCTTTTGATAGATCTTTTAATCCCTCTACTCCATGCTCTAGAAATCTTTGATGCCACTTATACCCTGTTTTTCTGCTTACTCCATATTTTTTACATAAATCTGTCATAGAAAATTCTTTTTTCATATAAGCAAGCACCATTTGTAATCTTTGTTGTTCCACTTTAAAGTTCTCCCAAGCCATATATACCCCTTATTTAAATGCCTCTTACTTTAGATGGAGGTATTATAGCATTTTTTAGCTTATGTGTTACCCATGTGGGTGAACTGAAGTGTTACCTATGTTGGTGAATTGGACCTATTAAGAATAGAT
>JBAPXT010000141.1:0-6521 GCA_049284355.1 Sedimentisphaerales bacterium | reverse complement strand
AGGCGTGGTTCGACCCCCTGTTTTCAACTTTCGATTCTCGATTTTCGATTATCACCGCCTCCGGCGGTTGGCCTTCGGCAGCAGCATACAATCAATCTTCTTCTAAAAAAGCCGCCTCAAAAATTCCACTCGTTCAAGCTGTTTCCAACACCCACCAGTCACTTCGTATGTTTGTAGAGATCGCCAAAGTCATTCCAATAATCTGGTCCGGCGTTCTCCGGCTTTTGCATTTCACTAATGAAAGGCTCAAGGACCTTATAACATTTCTTTATACTTGGTCCCCAGTTTTCCACGAACGGCTTGCTGGGGACTAGTCCCATTTTAATCAGTATCGCCGCAATATCATATGTGGAACAAACTTTCGAAGCAGCGTTTTTTTCTTCTTCCGACCAGTCTTCCATTTTTTTTCGGCTAAGCGACTTAATGACTGTTGCTCTAGCGGCTCGTACTTTATCATCTTGTAAAAAGTTCATCAAGGCAAGAATGCTTTGTGCAGTAGTCGCTTCATGGGAAGAATTCAGCTGTTGTCGCATGGTTCGCAGCTGTAGAAAGTAGACAATGAGAGTTAAAGCAATAATAAAACTTGAAATTACTTGAACTGTTACTAGAAATTTTTCAGCTGGCGTCATTTCTTATTTCCTTTACAAACGGTTAACTATTATTAGGTTTCACAACGAAAGCAACAAATATTGTGGATTTTTAAAACACTAACTCCCCAAAAACCGCAACAAATTCTTTCATGAAATACCAAATATGAAACACCAACTCGACGATGTTTCCTCTCCAAAGTTGCTCACCCCAATTTTACTCGCAAATTAATTTCCCGCAAACCTAAAAAATGACGACATTGACCCCTGGCGCAGATCCAAGGGCTAAACAACCAAGTCAACCAACTTTATCTAAGCTGCTCGCATACCTTTTGATAAACCTCATCAACCGTTATGGCTTTAATATCGTGTTTCGGGTCGGTGCTGTCGGCATTGAACCCCCTGCCGTCGGGTTCGACCGCGACTGCACATTCGGGCCGGTTATAGGGGTGGACTCTCGCCGGATTGGTCGGGCCGAATATCAAAACAACCGGCACGCCCAAAGCAGCGGCAATGTGGCCGGGGCCGGTATCATTGCTTACCACCAGCCGGGCGGTTTTCAGCAGAGCTACCAGTTCGCTGATGGAAGTAGCACCGGCGAAGTTTGCGATAGGGACATTAGCACGGCTCTTCAATTCTTCCACAGCGTCCTTTTCAGAAGCTGCGCCGGTAGCGATTATGGAAAGGTGAAACTCTCGAGAAACTTTATCAGCCAAAGCAGCAAAGCGCTCGACCGGCCAGCATTTGCCCTCGTGGGCGGAAGTGGGGACAAAAACCGCATAGTCGTTGAGTTTAATGCCGTTAGTTTTCAGCAGCCTGTTAACCGCATCAGCGGCGGAATAGTCTATCGGCAACGAAAACTGCACCTGCGTTTCACAAGCCCCGGCTGCCCGGACTATTTTCAAGTAGTAATCGACGAGGTGAATACAATCTTTATCCTGCGCAACTTTATGTGTGTAAAAGATATGGCCGAATTCTCTGGCATTTGCCATTCCGAAACGTTTTTTACAGCCGGACAGCCACGCAAAGATGGCGGTCCTGAAAAGGCCCTGCAGGTCGATTACGGCGTCGAACCTACTACGATTGAGCCGCCAAATAAGCGATAC
Source organism: Sedimentisphaerales bacterium (assembly GCA_049284355.1). Lineage (GTDB taxonomy): Bacteria > Planctomycetota > Phycisphaerae > Sedimentisphaerales > Anaerobacaceae > CAIYOL01. Next base: position 4,828 of record JBAPXT010000141.1, on the reverse strand, counting down.
AAGAGAAGCAAAAGCACGGGGATGGTACCAAGCCTTGCCGAGAAACTTGCGGTCGAATAGGATTACCTCGGTCAAATCAGGGTGATTTTTCAGGAGCGGTGCGAACTCCGGCCGGACAAACCAGCTAATCTTGGCCTCAGGAAAGCTCCTGCGCAAAGCCGACAACGCCGGCAAAGCCAGGACTATGTCACCCAGCGAGCTGGGCTTGATGAGCAGGATGTTTCTTGCGGCCATCCGCAGATGTTTGGCTTTGGCCTTGTATGAAAGCCAGTGGAAAATCACGCTGCGCTGCGAGACCGGCAGGCCTATAAGATTACAATAGGTCTTAAAGAAGCGAAGGTAATCGGTACGGCTGACGGCAGCTATAGGTAAAACCGAGGCGGCAAGATGCCAGAGGGAACGAAATTGACAGCTTCTGCGGCGCAGGAAATACGGTTTTATTCCATCCACATCGGTGAGTAATACTTCATATTTACCATCAGTGTTTTTGCATACGATAAAATTAGTCGCCTTGGAGTCCCTGTGCCACAGGCCGTTCTTATGAAGCGTCGCCAATATAACAGCGAGCTGCTTGCAGAACTGCTTTTTTATCGCAGCCTCCCCCCCCTGCTTTTTTGAAAACTGTTCAGCTGCAAAGTCATATAGATTAGGACTGTTTTCGAAGTATTCGGTAATATAGATGCTCTGCTCAGTAAGTAGCTTCCGCTTCTTTTGCAAAGCGGCAAAAGGAGTCGCTGCCGGGATGCCGCAGCTCAGTAATTTGAGAGCGGTATCGAAGCTTCGCAGTGCCCTGCCGCGTCGGAACGAACGGAAGAATTGTCGCAAGCCATCTCCGGGACAATGGCGTTTCAAAACTGCCTTTAGTTGAGTACCGCCGATTGCAAGGGTTTTCACAGCGACACAGTTCCGGCCTTCGGTTTTCAGGGTTTTTTCGATATCTTCGAACAATAGATGTGGTTGTGAAAGACACTTGAGCCAATCATCTCTCGAAAACTTGTCTGATAATACTACCCTTCCGCTCAAGCCGTTACCGAGCTTGAGCGAAGCAGTTTGAATTTTGTTTTGAGAACAAGCCATAAGGTTGACTATTTTAAGTTAAAGTCGAGTTTTAAGCAATTGATTGTTTACGGCTGAGCTGTTAAAGTGGGGCTCATAATAATTTCAGCAAGAATGACTTATTCTAAAGGAATTATGGATTCCCGCTCTGCCGTCGCCGAGGCTATGGCGGACAAGTTTCGCGGGAATGACAGTTATGATGGCGAAAAAAGGCAAATATGTTTACGATTGGCCGAGGCCGATGGTTAGTGTTGATGCTGCTGTCTTTAGCTTCTTTCGGGATGGGGCCAGGCTGCTGTTTATCAAGCGAAAGAACGAGCCGTTCAAAGGCCGATGGGCACTGCCTGGTGGATTTGTTGACATTGACGAAGAGCTTGACGACGCCGTCGCCAGAGAATTGTTCGAAGAAGCCGGCTTGAGCGGCATCGCGCTGGAACAAATGCACACCTTCGGCAAGCCCGGCCGGGACCCGAGGGGCAGGCAAATTACAATAGTATTTATGGGCGTTGCATCAGAGAAACAGCGAAAAATCAGGGCCGGTGACGATGCGGCAGAGGCGCGGTGGTTCGATATAGGGAAACTACCTAAAGATTTGGCATTTGACCATAATGAAGTAGTCAGATTCGCAATAGAGAAATTAAAAAGAAAAAAGATATACCGGCTGAATATAAAACGGCGGAAATAATCAGGAAGCGTTAAGCGGTTCTTTGAGCTGTTTATTGAACATTTGCAGTTGTGCATCAATGGCGCTTAGCGCCCAGTCGATATAGTGCAATTTGTGGGCGGGACGGCGGTGCCTTTCACTCATTAAGCCATCCTGGACGGTATTTAAGAATGTGCTTATTATTTGGGGGTCGATTTCTGCGGGTTCGGCAGCCCATTTTTTTAAATCCTCATATTGCTGCCGTAATCCTTTGCTTCTTTTGAGCTGCTCTGCGGTTAAATAATCCGCCGGGTTATAGGCCAACTGAAGGCCTTTAAGGCACAAGATTAACGGCTCATAATTGGCCCTTTCTTCCAGACGAATAAATTTATACTGCTGTGTATACGCCATTGTCTGCGGCGGGGGCTTGTCTGCGACTTCATCATCACCGAGATACCATCTGCGCTTACTGGTTCTGGCAAAGACGAGCTCTTCGCCATTGTCTCGCTGGATTATTTCATCATTGCCCATTCTTGAAATCCAAAGTCCGCCGGTCTTTTTCTTTTGCAAACCGCCGCCGAGCGCAAGCAGGCATTTGACGAAATCCAACTGGAGGACTTTTTGGCGGCCGATTTGAACTTTGCGAAGCTGAAAAGACAAGTGCAGGCTGTGCGGCGCTACTTTGTAGAAGTTGGTGATTTCGTGTATCAACTGACTAAGGAGCCAAGGGTCAGCAGTTGCCGGCCGAGACAGCTCTCCAGCGATATTAAGCCTGCCCGGCGCCAGCTCCAAAAAACCGCATCGGCGCGCGAGGTCATCTGCGCCGGTGTGGTCATCAATGTATCCGCCAAGTTTCCAGGACAGAACATCCAGACAAAAATCGTGAAAATACCTGAAACCATCATATATCGGGTCAGATACTTTTCTGAGACTTCTCTGCGGCTCAACTGCCGCGAAGCCGAGGTTACTCAACTCTATCTCAGCTCCAAGCGGCATAAGGCCCTGCTGAAAGCTCGAACGAATATGCTCCAGATGTGTTCGGACAACTCGAGCGTGAAAAAGACTTTTCGCGGCACGCACAGCATATTTGACGTAATCGATGAGGTCGTGCTTATCATAGGGCATCGTTCCAAGAGCCTGTTCAACAATCAAATCAACTCCCGGGCTGTTAGTATTTATCATCTGCAGAGCTGCGAGAAGACTGACAGAGCGCTTGAAATATCTTTCTGAGGTACGCATATGCTCAAGCTCAAAACGGTATCTGGACTGAATTCTTTCGTCGAGCTGATTGAGCAAGACCTGTCTTATGACCAGGGCCAGATAATTTTTAATAAACGGCTGTGCCTGCGGGTCATCGTATAAATGTTTTATGCTCGGCCGAGGCCGGTCAAGCTCATGTTCAAGATAGTAGTCACTAACGGCATCGGTGTGATAGTGGCTTATGACCAAATCACGCTCGGTGGTTGCGAGTAGTTCCCTGTGAGCCCTGCGTTCCAATTGGGCATCGGTGGTGTGTTCACCGGGGCGAGTGTGCTTTTTGATAAATTTCTCGATTCGTTTTCTCAGCCAAAGTTCGTGTATCAAATTGACGTGAAACCTGTCACCGAAATGTTTTTTCATTGATTCGTGGCTTACTAAATAGGCCTGGGCTTCAACCTGCCCCTTTGCAGTGTTGACGTGCACAGTTTCTCTGTCGTAGCGTTTTCCTTCATACTTATCAATTTCCGCCATTGCGTGGGCAGGAACATCGTAGATTACAAAGCCTTCGATTCTTGAAGACGGAGCTGCAACAGCATAGAAATAAACATTGTCAGGGCTGACTTTTCTATGATGCGGCAGCAAGGCGGGTTCCGCCAAAAGGGTCTTATCGTCAGCTTCAGAAGGTTTTCGAGTAACACTTAGACCGCTGACGGAGCGGAAAATTCTGCGGTCACGCAGTGAGCCGTAGATAAACAAATTGACCTTCTTTTCGTTCATACTTCGTATTTCGTATCGCGCCTCAATTATCAATTCCCGCTTAGGATTTGGCTGCGCAGTTTGAACAGCTCTTTGAACGCACGAAGAATTACCCTTAAAGTCGCACCGGTTTGTGCACCGGCTGTTCGCGGATAATGGTGCACACTTTTTTGAGTGATAGTGTAGCCTTTGCGGACGGCACGAGCCAGAATCTCCGTATCTATCAGAGCTCCCGAACTCGACATTCGAATATTGTCGAAGATTTCTCTTTTATAAAGTTTGAAAGCGCAGTCAATGTCACGAACTTTCATATTGAATAAGAAGCAAACCAGCTTCGTCCAGGCCCAGCCGTTGAACCTGCGTATGAGATTGTCCTGACGATTCAGCCGGTAACAGCTGACAATATCATACTGTTCCATCAGCGGCAGCAGCGACGGCATTTCGTTGATATCAAACTGGCCGTCGCCGTCGGTATAAAAAACAAGTTCTTTGGCGGCTGCTTTAAATCCGGACTGCAATGCGGCACCGTAACCGAGATTAGTGGGATGATGCACCACTTTTACCCGGCCGTCTCGGCTGGAGATTTTATCGGCGAGCTGCCCTGTGGCATCGGAACTGCCGTCGTCAACGATAATTACTTCAAAGTCTGCGTTGAGTTTCTTTAGAACGGCAAGTGCCCGTTCCACGGTGCGCTCAACATTGTCTTGTTCGTTATAACAGGGGAAAAAAATACTGATAGAAACAGCAGCTTTCCGGTTTGAATCGACGAGCTTTTCCGGCAACCTATCCTTTGTCACAGGTTACCACCTCTTATTTTCAAGCAGTGGTTGCTGCTCATCATTATACTCTTTTCTTTTGGCGTCATAAAATTGTGCAAGCCTAGCGTTTTCTTTTATTCTGGCGTCTTCCTGTAAATATTTGCATGCGAGCAATGCAGCCCAGATTCTATCCAGATAGCCATTCTGTTTTGCATAAAGCCCCTTATTTTTTGCGAAATCGTCGAGATAATTTTTGCAAGAATCACTCACAAGAGATTGCAGCTCAGCGTATTTCCCGGCAGATAGAATTAGCTGCATTGGGGTTTGTGATGGGTATAATTTGAAAGCCTTGATGGCAAAGTCAAGGCCTTGTTTTTTTGCAACACTGCCTGTGCCAAACGATAACGTGTTATAG
>JBAPXT010000140.1:0-1794 GCA_049284355.1 Sedimentisphaerales bacterium | reverse complement strand
GCCGCCGGCTGCATCACTGCCGTGCAACAGCTCATCGCAGACATAAAAAACCAACTCGACCAAATCAGAGCAATATCCTCTTCAACCGGTAAGGTCAAAGTCCTCTGGGTTGTGCAGACTGAGCCGCTGCGTGTGGCTGGCAGAAATACATTCATAAACGAAATTGTAGAGCTGGCAGGCGGCCAAAACGCCATAGGACCTACCATCGACCAGTACCCATCCGTAGGTACAGAAGAAATCATAGGCTGCGGCGCAGAGGTGGTAATACAGTCCGCTATGGGAGCGGAAAACATCCACAAACAACAAATCGCAGCTGAAAAATTCTGGAGCAAGTTTGCAAATCTGCCCGCAGTGAAGAACAAAAGAATTTATGTTATCGATGCAGACACAACACTGCGACTTGGTCCCCGCTTGCCACAGGGGCTGCAGACCGTCGCACATCTGCTGCACCCGGAATTGTTTACACAACCACAAGAGCCGAATCAGGAGATGAAACACACAGATGGCTGACATGCTGACACCAAAACGGCTGGCAATAAAAATCATCCTCTGTATGGTGGCGCTGGTTGCCGTGATGTTTATATGCTCTTTGGTGGGGACACAGAAGGTCTCTCTCAAAGCGGTCTTCGCTGGACCAGGCAATGAGCCTGCTCAAAACACCGATTACGAAATATTCGTTCGCGTAAGAATCCCACGAATCATTTTAGCTGCACTGGTGGGAGCGGCCTTGGCTTGTTCAGGCGTCGTGCTGCAGGCGATTCTGCGAAATCCGCTCGCTGACCCTTATATCCTCGGAATATCCAGCGGTGCATGATTAGGAGTAATCACTGCGGTTATATCCGGGGTAACCTGGAGCTTTTGGGGTGGTTCACCAATAACAGTTTTTGCATTTGCCGGCGCGACTTTAACAGTGTGGCTGGTCTGGTGCATCGGACGTTTAACAGGAAAATCACAAGTTACAACTTTGCTGCTGGCCGGCGTGGTAGTAAATGCCTTCTTTTCCGCAGTGATTATGTTTTTGACATCGATAGCAAAAAGCGAACAGATACGCTGGACAGTATTCTGGCTGATGGGAAACATAACAGAAAAAGATTTGCCGGTGTTATGGGTAAGCGCAGGCTGTATCCTGACTGGGATACTCGGGTTATTCAGCATCTGTCATAGACTAAACATTCTAACCTTTGGTGAAGAAGAGGCAAAAGGACTCGGCGTTGACACGGAAAAAACCAAGGCAATTGCGCTCGGCTTTGCAGCCTTTATAACTGCTATAGCAGTCAGCTTAAGCGGTCTTATTGGATTTGTTGGCCTTATCATCCCTCACGGTGTCCGTTTGGTGTTCGGACCCGACCATCGTCAGTTGCTGCCTGTCAGTGCGATAATCGGAAGCGCGTTCCTGGTCGTTGCCGATACAATCGCCCGGACAATTATCGCCCCCGCTCAACTGCCGGTAGGGGTGATTACAGCTATTGCCGGCGGCCCGTTTTTCTTAGTTTTACTGGCAAGATACACCAGAAAAGTTAGTTGGCTAAAATGAATGGTATCATAGAGGTCGAAAATTTAAGCTTTGGCTACTGCGCCGGGGAGATTCTGAAGAACCTTAACTTTGAGGTGATGCCGGGAAAGTTCGTCGGCATAGCAGGGCCTAATGGAGCAGGCAAAACAACTTTGCTAAACCTGCTTTGCGGACTGCTCAGACCTAAAGCGGGGTCTATAAGAATCGACGCAGCACTTATAGAATCGTATTCAGTCAAAAAACTTGCTCAAAAAGTTGCCGTTGTTCGCCAGGAATTCGTG
>JBAPXT010000139.1:0-23204 GCA_049284355.1 Sedimentisphaerales bacterium | reverse complement strand
GGGTTATGGTCATCACCAAAAACGACATCGCCCAGTGGAAAATCGCCAAACAATTTGAGCAGCGTAAGACCAAGAAAAGCTACTTAGCTATTGTTCACGGCGTTCCGGAGCTAACAGCCGACCGGATAAATGCACCGCTCGGCGTCCATCCGAAAATAAGAGTAAAATATGCCATTCGGCCTGAAAGCGGCAAGGAAGCTATCACTTTCTATGAAGTTGTTGAGAGCTTTCGCGGCTTTTCTCTATTGAAGATGACCCCCAAAACCGGCCGAACGCATCAGATACGAGTCCATCTATCTTCTATCAAGCATCCGATTGTAGGTGATGATATGTACGGGGGCAAACTTGTCTATCCCTGGCAATTGACAGACAGTGAACCCACAATTCAGGAACCAATTATAAACCGGGTTGCACTTCACGCATGGACGCTCGAATTTAATCATCCAACAACCAAAAAGGTGGTAAAATTCGAAGCCCCCCTGCCCGAAGATATGCAAAACCTGCTCGATATGCTGCGAAAATATCGAAAAGTCTGACAAAACCGGCGAATTACCTCCACCGCTGTTCAGGCCACATCCGCCAGACCGAGCGAATCGCCAAACTTGGCCAAGAGTACCTGGCGGATATTTTTGTGTTCCGCTTTTACTAACATTGGGTCTTGCGAGACTAACTCAAAGGCATACTTTCTGGCCATCATCAAAAGCTCAAAGTCATCTACAATATTTGCGATTTTCAAGTCCGGCAGGCCGTGTTGTCGTGTGCTGAATAACTCACCCGGCCCGCGCAGCCGCAAGTCGTGCTCGGCTATCTCAAAACCATCGTTGCTTCTGGTCATTATTTCGAGTCTGCTCTTTGCCACTTCACTGGCGGTCTCGGCAAACAAGAAACAATAGGATTTAGCTTCTCCTCTTCCGATGCGTCCCCTCAACTGATGCAGCTGTGCCAAGCCGAATCTGTCGGCTTCCTCAATAACCATTATCGTTGCGTTCGGCACATCCACACCCACTTCTATCACTACAGTAGAGACCAGCACATTGATTTTGCCTTTTCTGAATTCGGCCATAATCTGCTGCTTTTTTGCGGAAGGCATCCGGCCATGGAGAAGCCCAACAGTAAATTCCGGAAAAACTTTTTGAGAAAGATTTTTCCATTCATCGGTCGCGGCCTTGAGGACGGCATCTTCCTCGGTGCTGGTAATCCGCGGATAAACAAAATACGCCTGCTTTCCTGCCTTTAGGCGCTGGCGGATAAACTCGTATGCCTTCTGCCGGTCCTGCCTGTCGACCCAGCTTGTAATAACAGTGCCTCTGCCCGGCGGAGAATGCTTTATAATAGAAACGTCCAAATCGCCAAAAGCGGTCATCGCCAGCGTCCGCGGGATAGGGGTAGCAGTCATAACAAGACAATGGGGCGTAGCCTGCTTTCGCAACAGCAGCCGCTGATGAACACCAAACTTATGCTGCTCATCAATGACCACCAGGCCGAGTTTGTGAAATTCCACATCTTTCTGCAACAGAGCAACGGTCCCTACGACAATATCAATCCGGCCGGTGCTTATTCGATTCAAAAGCTCTTTTCTTTTTTTGCCGGTCAAACCACCCGTTATCAAAATCCTCCTTACCTTGCTGTTTTTCAAATATCTTTCGATATTTAGAAAATGCTGAGCAGCCAAAATTTCTGTCGGCGCCATAATCGCCACCTGCGTTTTATTGGCAACCGCCAGCAAAGCTGCATAAAGAGCGACGACCGTTTTACCTGACCCCACATCACCCTGCAGAAGACGATTCATCGGCTGAAGGTTAGCCATATTGGCGACTATTTCGGCTATTACACTGTTCTGGTCTTCGGCGAGCAAAAATGGAAAGCGTTTTCTAATTCGGCTGTCGATTTCGCCAGTGCAATTCATCGTCACCGCCGTGGAGAAATGCCGCATTTTATACCGCCGGAGCGCCAATCCGGCCTGCATCAGGAATAGTTCATCATACTTCAATCTGCGTTTTGCCTGTGCCAGCTTCTCCTCGTCCGGCGGCAGATGTATCCAACTAAAAGCGTCCTTTCTGCCGATTAGGTTTGCGTTCTTTAAGAAACCTGCATCATAAAACTCAGGTGCAAGCTCGTTCAAATTTTCAAGCAAAGGGGTGATTATCCGCTTGATTTGCCTGCTGCTCAAGCCGGCAGAAGCAGGGTAAACTCCGCCGCTGAAACATTCAGCCGACTTTAAGTGTTCCTCGTCGAGCACAACAAATTTAGGATTGGTCATTTGCAACTGATGCTTATATAAAGCGACCTTGCCCGAAGCCATTATCACCGCCCCGGGTTTTAACTGGTTTCGCAGATACCCGCCATGAAACCAAACAATCCTGCACAAGCCGGTGTCGTCAGCGAGCATAGCTTCAAAAATGGGCGGCTGACGGAAACTCTGGTAGTCTGTTGATTCTACCAAGCCGACAACGGTAACAGATTGGCCCTGCTGCATTTGATTTATCTTTATCGGTTCAGATACAAAGACCCAATCCCGCGGAAAATACTCCAACAAATCCCCAACCGTACGCACCCCCAACTGCGCAAAGGTCTCAGCTCTCACCGGCCCGACACCCTTGAGATACTGCACCGGCATCGACAAATCGAGCTTGTCCCGGCGTAAGCCATCTTGACGATTTTGCTCTGTGTTTACAGACTGCATCATAGAAATACAAAATTAATCTTCCACTTCTTCAAAGCCGTACTTGCCGAGCAGCTTAACAAAGCGGCAATCACAAACCGCTCTTTCAGAGATTTTCCCCTTTTTCTTTTCGCAGACGAGAAGTTCCTGGACTGCTGATAAACCAATTGGCCCGACTATAATGCCCCCTTCTGCAAGCTGTTCTACCAACGGTTGCGGCATTTTCGGCACCGCTGCGGTAATGATAATGCGGTCAAAAATCCGCTTCTGGGGCCAGCCGCAACTCCCGTCACCGATGCAGAACTCGACATTGCTGATATCCAACCTGCTCAAAACCGCCTGAGCTGTCTCAGACAGTTGAGCAAACCTCTCTACCGTATAGACTCTTTTTACCAGCCTGCTCAAAATAGCGGTTTGGTAGCCGCTGCCGGTGCCAATCTCCAAAACCTCACAATTAGGATTAAGCCGCAGTTCCTGAGTCATCAAGGCAACAATATATGGCTGAGAGATGGTCTGGCCCATCCCAACAGGCAGGGGGTTATCGGCATAAGCCTGCGATTGATATGCTGCCGGCACAAATTCTTCCCGCTGAATCTCCCTCATCACTTTCAGGACGCCATGGTCAGTTATGCCTCGACCTATCAGGTCCCACTTGAGCATACGTTCCCGCACCTTGGCGAATTTATCTTTGCTCTCCCGGCTATTCATAGCGAAAGTATCGCCTTTTAACAGCATCTTTGCAAACCAATTTTCAGCATCCGTTAAATTCATTGCTATTGCACCGCCGGATGGTAAAATGCGATATTATCACAGTGAATAAACAGCCTTCAAAAAATTTTAAGGAGACTAAAAATGAGAACCAAAAAGTTTCTTTTTTATCTGTTAGCAGGTGTTTTAGGCGGCTGCCTGCCTGTTTTGTCGCTTCATCCGCTTTTTACCGAAAAGGACCTCGCCTTCGATGAGAAGCTCCTCGGCACCTGGGTAAATGACTCCAACAGCATCTGGGAATTTAAGCGGGCGGATGAATCAGAAAAAGCATACGAACTGATTTTCTGTGATAAGGAGGGCAAAAAAGGCTCGTTCGCCGCACATCTGGTGAAGCTGGAGAACAGGCTTTTTCTGGATGTTTACCCAAGCGAACCGCCATGGGATGAAAAAGACCCAAACAAAACAAAATGGCAATACAACACTTTGTTTTATGAACCTGCCCATACCTTCATAAAAATAAATGGCATTGAACCACAGTTAAAATTACAACTTACTGATGACGATGAAATGAAGAAACTGCTTAAGGAAGACCCCAATGCGGTAGAAAATACATCAACCAAAGATAGACTCATTTTGACTGCCTCAACCAAAGGGCTTCAGGCGTTTGTTCTCAAATATGCCGATGACAGCAGAGTATTTACTAAAGAGGGCATCCTGAATCGCAAAAAAATCAAAACCCCACAAGAGTCCGTTGAGCAAAAACATAGAGAACCTAACGATATTGACCCTAACAAAGGTTAACGGATAAAAGCGCAATGCCGATTAATCTGAACCTGCCCAAAAAGGCCGGGCTTTTTGTAACCGGCACCGATACCGGCGTAGGCAAAACATTAATAGCCGGCGCCATCGCCAAAATTCTTGCCGATAAAGGACGCAACGTCGGCGTGTTCAAGCCGATTGCCACCGGCTGCAAACACAGATGGGAGGGCCTTATAAGCGACGACGCGTGGTTCCTCTGCTATTGTGCAAACAGCAACCTGCCGCTATCGACAATAAACCCCGTCGGCTACCGCACGCCTGCAGCCCCTGTTGTAAGTGCCGCCTGTGACGGTTACGCAATTGATTTCGACAGAATTGCAGCCGCTTACAAAGATATATGCCAAAACAGCGACATAGTCATCGTCGAAGGTATCGGCGGCGTGCGCGTGCCTTTAACAGAAGAGTTTGACCTGCTGGATTTGGCGGTTGAATTTGCTCTGCCTGTAGTAATAGTTGCCCGGCCGAATCTGGGCACGATAAACCACACACTTATGACAATAGACTGCGTCCGTGCAGCAGAATTGAAAATCGCCGGCGTGGTCGTTAACGGCTACAACGCCACTGAATCAACCATAGCTGAAGATGCCGCCCCCGAAGTAATCGCCAAATGCAGCGGTGTGGACATACTTTCGGTTGTGCCTTTCGATGAAACCGTAAATATCAAAGAGCCAAACCTGGGGGAATTTATTGTCGGCTCTTTGATGGGCTGCGACTGGAGAAAACTTGCCAGAACGTAATTTATGAATTAACTGTCTCCTATGTCAATGACAATTGTCTATCCTTCTGCCACGTCCTGATGCGCAATAGCAATGTCGTTATCAGCATTGCCTGCAATAGATTCAGCATTCCACCAGCTAACAATATCCCAATCTCATCGTTAAATAAAAACTCAAAACGGTGCCCAAAAACCTCATACCACCAGGCGTTAGGTTTGTTCTCAAGCCACAAAAATAAAATACTGCAAGGAAAGTTTATGACGGTATAAACCCATGTGGATAGAAACCCAAACCAATAAAACCGCCCAAGCAGGAGAAAGTAGTTTGCTACAGAAAGAATAATGGTTGTCAGAACATACAAACTGAACCACCAAAAACGCTTCCGCAAACCACGGCCCACTGTCCGCGGATGACCATAGTCTTCAATTGTCCGAAACACAGCATCCTCACGGGACAGACCGTCAGCCTCAAGGTCAGCTACTTTTTTCAGGAGGTGATCTTCCTGTTCCGCTCGAATTTGCGCGGCATCCTTTTCATTGCGATTGGCATATATCATTACACGGTCAAGATATTTTTGTAATGCCTGGCTCATATCACAGCTCCTTTCGGTCGTGACTGTGGTAAAAGGTTCTCTGCAGAACCTAAAACTTTTTCCATAACGACTGCGAGCATCTGCCACTGCCGACAGTTAGCGGCAAGGGCCTTGCGGCCTTTCGCGGTTAAATGATAATATTTGCGTTGCCTTCCGTTTTCAGCTAATCGCCACGTTGCGGAAATAACCTTCTTTTCTTCCAGCCGATACAATACGGGGTAAATCGTTCCCTCACCGAGGCCCAGGATGCCCTCAGAACGCTCGTTCAGCTCTTTGACTATTTTGTACCCATAACTCGGCCCGCTTTCCAGGACAGCCAAAACGAGTGTTCCAACATTCCCGTCGAGTGTTTGTTTACGCAACCGTTTCATATCCATACAAAAACCCTCTAAGGACATCCAAAAACACATTCCCGCACCGTACCTTGCGATGAAAGGTTTACTATACTATACAGTGCAAGGTATAGATGTCAAGCAAAAAACCTCATAATTTTTGGCTTTTTTAGACCGGTCTGAGTCTAATGAATATCCGATATGGCCATTTCGACGCTCGCTCCATCGTTGTTCACCCACCCAGGCGATACAGCAGCGGGTAAGCCTGTAGCCTACAGCAAATTATAAAAGCTGGTTTCCAAAAACCACGTATTAGGGTATTATATTAAGGACCACAATGGATTCTAATCAGATTACTGTTTTTTGAGAATTAAAGTATGACCAGCCAGCCGGAATTCAGACGTTATCTGGTAAATACTGACTCTGCCACAACAGGCCAGCTTTTCACCGATTGCCTGGTGGTTGGAGCAGGTGTTGCAGGTCTTCGTGCCGCTATCGAAGCAGCTGAACACTGCAACGTCATTATCCTCTGCAAGGATTCTCTGCAGGAGAGCAACACATGGAAAGCCCAGGGTGGTATCGCTGCGGTGCTTAATAAAACAGACACCCTTGAATCACACATAGCAGATACGCTTAATACGGGTAGCGGCCTATGCAACGAAGAAATAGTCGATTTAGTCGTTCGACAGGGACCTGAACTAATCCAGCAGCTGCTTCACTGGGGTGCTGAGTTTGACTTAACCAACGGACATATTGCCACTACCATCGAAGGAGGACACACTCACCCTCGCATCGCTCACGCTCACGGCGATGAAACAGGCCGGATAATTGCAGAAACTCTCATAAGCAAGGTCAGGGAAAATCCGAATATAAAAATAATAGAAAACTTTTACGCAATAGATTTAATCACAAACGAAGAAAACCAGTGCTTGGGAATAATCGGCCACGATAATCGGGGACCGCAGATAATCTGGGCGGCAAACACAATTCTCTCCACAGGTGGAGCAGGCATGCTCTATCGCGAAACAACCAACCCGGACGTCGCAACAGGCGATGGTATTGCTATGGCCTACCGTGCCGGGGCCGTATTGCAGGATTTGGAGTTTATGCAGTTCCACCCGACAACGCTCTATGTGGCAGGTGCTTCACGCGCCCTGATTACCGAAGCGCTCCGCGGTGAAGGAGCCATTCTCGTAGACAGCAACGGCTCGGCGTTTATGAAAGAATATGACGAAGCCGCTGAACTGGCGCCGCGTGATATTGTCAGCAGGGCACTCCTGAGCCAGATGCTGAAAACCAACTCCACTCACGTCTATCTCGACGTCCGCCATCTGGATAAAGTTCATTTCGCAAAAAGGTTTCCTACAATCAGCGAATTGTGCGAAAGTTTCGATATAGATGTCAGCAGGGATTTGATTCCAGTCCGCCCGAGCGCGCACTATATGATTGGTGGCGTAAAGACCGATGCCTCGGCCAAAACGAGCATCACAAACCTTTACGCCTGCGGCGAGGTGGCCTCCACAGGCCTGCACGGTGCAAATCGACTCGGTAGTAACTCCCTGCTCGAAGGATTGGTTTTCGGAAAAATAGCAGGACTATCCGCCTGTGAAAACATAAAAATAGGTGCATCTCACATCAAGCACCCTTTGATAAAATACCAGATTCCCCGCTCCGATCGCTCCCGGCTGGATACCGCTGACGTCAGAAACTCACTGCGAGCCCTTATGTGGCGAAACGTCGGCATCATAAGAAAAGCACAGCCGCTCAAAGAAGCCCAGGAGATTATCAAATTCTGGCAGCGCTATGTGATGGACAAAATCTTTGATGCACCGGCAGGCTGGGAATGCCAGAATATGCTCACGGTTTGCCTGCTGATGGCTCGCGCTGCCGAAATGCGGCCGGAAAGCAGAGGGGTGCACTTCAGAAGCGATTTCCCCAACACCAACGATGAACACTTCAAAAAACATATTGAAATATCTTGTAGAAAATAAGGCAAATTTTTGTTATACTGGTTCGTAGTCCGCAGCAAAATAATCAATTAAAAAGAGTGGGTCGGGCGGTCGCTCCGCACCATAAAACTGGTGCGGGGAGGAAAGTCCGAGCAGGACAGGGCACGGTGGTGGCTAACGGCCACCCGGGGTAACCCGCGGGAAAGTGCCACAGAAAATACACAGCCGAAAGGCAATGGTGAAATGGTGCGGTAAGAGCGCACCGCGGTGCCGGCGACGGCACCGGCAGGGTAAACCCCACCGCCTGCAAGACCAAGTATGCCGGTGTCTGGCCCGGGCAATACCGGCGGGTAGGTCGCTTGCTGAAAGGCAGAGCCAACTGGTAACAGTTGGTCAAGATAAATGGTCGCCTAAAACAGAACTCGGCTTATAGACCCACTCTTTTTAATTGATTGTTTGGCTGCGGTTCTTGTTGATTTTCAGCTATTCTTCCAAAGCAAAGGGACTCTCCGTGGACCACACAAACGAGCCCAATTTGACATCGACCTTCACAATATCGTCCGTAACGTTCATCACGATATTACCCTTGCCGAGTGTGATATGGTCGAAACCAAAACCATTAGGATCGCTTAGCTCCGAGGCCAGCACAGGTGATTCGTCCAGTTTTTGCAAAACCGTTCCCAAAGTCTGATTGATAAGCATTCCGCAAACACCGATCCGTTTATTATCCGGGGCAACTTCGTCGATATCCCGGCGGACATTCTCTTTGACCTGCTTGAGAATTGCGATTCGCCTTGCATTTTCGTTGGCGTATGGCTCATCAAGCACTTTTGCTTCCAATACCATTTCACTGTCAAAGACAAGTCTTCGCTTGGGCCATATAAGCGGATTTTCAGCCTTTTCATCTACCAAAAAGAAGTATTTTCGTTTTGCAGTAAGCTCATTCTCGTCGAAAGCAACCATATTGAACCAGAGCTCGTGGCCTTTTTTCTTCAGTCCCTGAGAAGCAATAACACTTTTGCTCTGGCTAAGCAGCTCGTACTTGGGACTGGCAATCGCAGCAAGCACATCAGCAGAGTTACTTTTCTTTAGCTTTGTCTGGTCGTACCTGGCGGTAAGTTCCTTGTCGTATGGGTGTGATACAGAATCAACGTACAACCCGGTAGAACAGCTGCACAAAGCGCAAAGGCATAAGAGGGCTAAAAATTTTATAACTCTCACGGCATTTCTCCTTAAATGAGTCCGTAGTCACAAGTTGAGGGTTCATGAGCATAGAACCACGAGCTTAGGCTTCCTTTGAATCAATCCACTTCATCATCTTGCGCAGTTTTCGCCCGATTTTTTCGAGCTGGCTGGTGTGGTCCTTCTGGTAAAGCTTATTGAATTTCTTCAGCCCAGTTCGATATTCGTTCATCCACTCTTTGGCGAATTTTCCACTGGTTATTTCCTTGAGAATCTTCTTCATCTCAGCCCTTGTCTTGGCCGTGATAATCCGCGGCCCACGCGTCAGGTCGCCGTATTCAGCGGTATCTGAAATGCTGTATCTCATATAGCTCAAGCCCCCCTGATACATCAGGTCAACTATGAGCTTCACTTCGTGCATACATTCAAAATATGCAATCTCCGGCTGATAGCCCGCCGCCACCAGCGTCTCAAAGCCCGCCTTTATCAGCGAAGATAATCCGCCGCATAACACACACTGCTCGCCGAAAAGGTCGGTCTCGGTTTCCTCTTTGAACGTTGTCTTTATGATACCTGCTCTGGCCCCGCCTATACCACGGCCCCAGGCAAGCGCCGTTGAAAGGGCATCGCCCGTGGCATCCTTTGCCACCGCCACAAGGCAGGGCACTCCGCCTCCCTTTTGAAACTCGCTTCTGACCAAATGCCCCGGCCCTTTCGGCGCAATCATAACAACGTTGTTGCTCTTGGGGGGCACAATATACTTGAAATGAATGTTGAAGCCGTGACAGAACCCCAATGTCTGTCCAGCCACAAGATTCGGTCTTATATGCCCCTCATAAACCTTCGCCTGTATAACATCTGGCAAGGTGATGATAATAAGAGCCGCACCATTCATTGCTGTCTTAACGTCACGGGGCGTAAAACCGTGTTTCTGAGCAATCTTATAGTTATCGGTTCCTTTCAACTCAGCAACCGCCACTCTAATTCCACTATCCCGTAAATTCAGGCTGTGGGCGTGCCCCTGACTGCCATAACCAATAACAGCTGCCTTTTTACCTTTTAACGCACCTATCGGCGCATCCTTTTCGTAATAAATCTTTAATGCCATAGCTTAAACTCTCCTTGTTTTCTAAATGAAAATTACCATCTCACCACTCATTCGTTCCGAAAAACAATTGTTCACATTATATTAAAAGCTTCTCTTTAGGCAAGGAATTTATCCACACAATTACGCGTTTTAATCGCGGCAGCAGCGAAAACAAGAAGCACTTATGGGACGTATAATTACAGAAACAATCGCTTATTAGGCCGCAAGCTGGTAATTGCAGGTCCTGTGTAAATAACCGACTGTTTAAGGCCGAATAAAGACACAGCCTGAGCATAAGTATGTTGTAATGGGGATTAAAAAAATGGCAAAAGGGAAAAATGTACTGACAACGGGCGATGTAGCCAGAATTTGCAACGTCGCTCCCCGAACGGTCTCGAAGTGGTTTGACAGCGGTCAGCTAAAGGGCTACCGCATACCCGGCAGCAAAGACCGGCGAATACCTGTGAGCGAGTTAACTCGTTTCATGAAGGTGCATAATATGCCCGCGGCGATACTTCCGATCGGCAAAATACGGGTTCTTATAGTGGACAGCAACGCCGATGCTGCCTCGGCTTTGGCAGATACTCTGCGAAGCAAGGCTGATTACGAGGTGCAAACCGCGCGGAATAATTTCCAGACCGGCATAATCGCCCAGAAATTTGCCCCGCACGTTTTATTGATAAACCTTTTAGCCGAAGGCATAGACGCAACAGACATCTGCAAAAGCATCCATCACGGTGAGGATTTGCAGACCATCAAGGTAATAGCCTATGCAAAACAGTTAAGCGATTCCGAGTCCGCCGCCTTGCTGCGGAAGGGTTTTGACGGCTGCATATCAAACCCTGCAGATATCACTAAGGTGGTGGAGGAAATTGAACAAGCAACCGCGATTATCTATTAGCGATTCCATTTTGCGAACTCTTCGCAGCCCCTCAAATAAAAACCAACTCACCGGCAAAATCACAGGAACGGCCAAGTGGGCACGAAATGGACGTGCTCGATAATACTCGGGTTATTTAAACATCTCGGCAAAAACAGAAAGAAAAGTTTTTGAATCGCTTATGCCTTGCCGAGAGACTTCAGGTATTTCTTTGACTTTCGCAGCCTCATTCTCGATGCTTTTTTCTTTACCGCATCGGTTTTGCGTCTCAGCTTCGCAGCTATCTTGGATGTTGGGTTGGTCGGGAAAAGCTTCTTCAGCAGATTGACTTCGCGGGCTGTCCATAGTTTTGGGGCTTTTTTCTTTTTTGCGGTCTTTCTCCTCTTTGCCATTTTACAGTTCCTTTCGCTAAATGTATTCGTTTAGGTCCGCCCCGGCATTTTGGCATTTGCAGCCACTTGAAATACAATCTACGGACAATGTCTTACGATGTCAAGTCTTTTTAACAATCTTGAGGCGGAAACTGTCTCACCCCCCTGCTCAGTCGCAGCTTGCTGCTATAGTTTGATTCACTGTTGTGCTTTACAGAGAAAAGTTTCTGTGTATACTTGAATTTGGCTATGGCAAAGATTAGTGAAAATTCGGTAGGCATCGTCAAAACTGAGACGATACGTGTCATCGAGCAGGATGCGCCTCTGGAGCTGGAGAGCGGCAAAAAATTAGGCCCGATTGATGTAGCGTACGAGACGTACGGCAGGCTCGACGACGCAGGCGATAATGCTGTCTTGATTTGCCACGCTCTGAGCGGCAATGCTCACGTTGCCGGCGTAAACAGTCCCGATGACAAAAAAACCGGATGGTGGGATGTTATGGTCGGCCCAGGCAAGGGCATCGATACGAATAAATATTTCGTTATCTGCTCAAACTTTTTAGGCGGCTGCAGCGGGACAACGGGGCCCTGCTCGACTAATCCCCAAACGGACAAGCCCTACGGACTGGACTTCCCGATTATAACCATCGCAGATATGGTAAAGGTGCAAAAACTGCTGCTGGATAAGCTCGGCATAAAACAGCTTCTAAGCGTAATCGGCGGCTCGATCGGCGGGATGCAGGTTTTGCAGTGGGCGATTGGGTATCCTGCGTTTGTTAAATCAGCGATAGCAATTGCCACAACAACGCACCTCGGCGCCCAGTCGATAGCGTTCGACGCGGTGGGGCGAAATGCGATACTGGCGGATTCTAATTTTTCCGGCGGGCAGTATCACGATGGCGTTGGCCCGGACCAGGGACTGGCCATCGCGCGGATGATTGGTCACATAACCTACCTGTCGGAACAGGGTATGCGTGCGAAATTCGGGCGGAAGCTGCGAAACGCCGAGAGCTACAGTTACGACTTCAACAGCGAATTTGCGGTTGAGACATATCTGGACTATCAGGGTCAAAGCTTCGTGGAGAGATTCGACGCCAACAGTTACCTTTATATAACCAAGGCGTCGGATTATTTCGACCTTCAAAAAGACTACGGGACATTAGAGAAGGCCTTTGCAAAAACCAGGTCTCGGTTCCTTATAATCAGCTTCGCCAGCGACTGGCTCTATACGCCCGCACAATCCAAGGCGATGGTGGATGCCCTTGCCGCCGCGAACAAGGACGTTAGCTACTGCGATATCGCTTCACCGTATGGCCATGATGCGTTCCTGCTGGAGCCGGAGGTTTTGGGCAAATTTCTCTGCTGCTTTT
The DNA here is from genome assembly GCA_049284355.1 of Sedimentisphaerales bacterium. Lineage (GTDB taxonomy): Bacteria > Planctomycetota > Phycisphaerae > Sedimentisphaerales > Anaerobacaceae > CAIYOL01. The sequence continues at coordinate 10,537 of JBAPXT010000139.1, read as the reverse complement.
TGCAGGCAACCTACAGGCCGGTGCCCGAACAGCAGCCCTGCTCCTGTTACGCACGAAGTATGCGGAAGCTCGACGAGTTTGAGCAGTCGCACAGGGCTCGCGTGGATTATGAGCGGATAGAATCTCTCATTGAGCCGGATAGCTCCGTGCTTGACGTCGGCTGTGGTGACGGCCAATTGCTGGTTAGTCTCATACGCGACAAGAGCATAAAAGGCAAAGGCATCGAACTTGACCAGGAGCTTGTGCTGGATTGTGTCTGCCGACGGCTGCCGATTATCCAACAGAATGTCGAACAGGGGCTGCGGTTTTACGGCGACAAGAGCTTCGATTATGTAATCCTGTCGCAAACACTGCAGACGGTAAAAGAGCCGGAGAAGGTTTTTAAAGAGCTGCTTCGGGTCGGCAAAAAGGTAATTGTCAGCTTTCCCAATTTTGCCCACTGGCGGTGCAGAGCGCAGCTTATACTTCTCGGCAAAGCCCCGGTGACCGGGCAATTGCCGCTGAGCTGGTATGATTCGCCGAACATACACTTCTTGTCGCTGAAAGATTTCGACCAGTTTTGTGATAAGCTCGGAGTCAAGGTGGAAAAGCGGATTCCACTGAGCAAATCGCGCCTTAGCCCCGTAAAATTCGCACCAAACTTGCTTGCCGAGCAGGTAATCTACGTAACCAGCAAAGATTAAGTTAGTTTGCCCTCCCCCCTGCGATTTTGATTGATTTTTCTCGCACCTTCCGGCAGAACAAGCAGGTGGGGGGACAAAATCGGAGGCCAAATCTGCTTTCATCTAAGCTCTAAGCTTCGGCTGGACAACATTAGAACCTTATTACTTACCGAATTTATACTTTTCCTTCAGGGTTAGCAACGAAATGTGCGGCCCTTGCAATTTCTAAAGCACAAATTTTTCTGGCATCCTTATCTGGCGGCCAGTTAGTAATATTTGCATGATTAGGATTATCGTCCTCTGGTTGAGGCACAACATTAAGGCGTTGGGCAATGACATGAGAAGTTTTTACATCTGCTCTTCCATGAAGAGGACGAGGTATACTCTCCGCTATTTTTCCCCCAATTATCCATATAGCTTCTTCGGTTAGACCCAAGTGACGAGTGACTGAAAGCTCAGAATCCGGCGGAATAAAAGCATCCTGTTTAACGGCTTGGTCGCTACTGCGAATCCATTTTGAGTATATGATATCTCTGGCTAAAAGTTCGTCGGGAGCAACAGAACCAGTCATTATCAATTGCCTCCGGTGACCTGTAGAATTGTTCTTAGCAGGTCATCTGAAATACCCATCAGAGAATAATCTGCTCCATGCCGTCTACTTGCACCGATTAGAGCAGCCCAATACACCCAGCCATCAGGATTGATACTGATTGATACAACTTTATTTGGAGACCGATACCATTCCAAGGTTATGGAGCCATCAGGTTCGGCGCCAACTTCAGGAGCTTCTATGCCTAACTGAAATGAATTCAGAAATCTTTTCGCACAGTGCAAAACTTCTACAGAAATTGGTTTTGCCCGTTCGCCATCCCAACCCTCAGAAGAACATTCTTCAAAAACCTCATCTAATTGTTGGAAAGTGCCCTTGGCGGTAAATCCTAATGCGTTCGATTCCTGCAACATATCAAGGCTTTTTTTTATTTGCTGAGCAACAAAACCTGCGATTTTACTTGCATAACCAGAAATAGGTGCTGGCATTGCGATAGAGGCCATATTATTTAAGCTCCTGTATGACTTTGTCTGTTAAACTGCTGAAGAATATTTTATTTTTTACCCATCGCATTTCTTCCAAGCATTTTTTTATACGCAGCTCATTATATTCAAACCGATTCTGCATAAATACGTCAATATCCAAAATCAAACCAATTTCCCCTGCCCCAGGCTGAACAGTCTTTATTAGATTAACAGAATATTGTGTTTCGGGAACCTGAAATACATCATGATGAAGATAGCCAGCAAGCGTCCAATTCAATTCGTTTAACGACGTCGGTGGATATTTATAATAATCATCGAGTTCAATCTTTTCTTGTTTTATGGCTATGCGATTTATGAAACGTAAGCCAACTCTTATGACTTCTCTCGGTTTCAACAATTCATAATAAATTGCCCAAAGCCGTAATGCCTCTCCACTAAGCTGCTCCCAATTTTCATAAGGGTTGAGGCGACTAAAGACGAAAGCTTCTTTAGTGAATTGAGCGATATGTAGATTGTCGCTTGAATGCAATTTTAAACCAACGCATCCAAGGTCTTCAACTGCGAGATTGGTTTCTTTCCCGCCAGCAATTTGATATCTGGCCTGACGCACGATTTCAACTTTGGGAAAATCTGGGAGGCGTCGTTTTAATTCGCTCTGTAAGCCGGTTTCATCCCACTTTACAGAAGGAACAACGCGAATCTCAAGGGCAGCTTCAACAATTGGAGCGTTGGATAAATGTTGAAATGTTTCGCTTAAATCTATTGATGTTGCCATTATTATATTATTCTCAATTGAAAAATCCCGTAATTTTGTCAATCAGAAAACGGTTCATATATGTTCATATCCTATAACACCCTATATGAAAAGTTATAAGTTGTCAACAGGCAAGATAACTAAACTGGAGCTGTTACATGAAAATACGTGATAAGCGTCAGGCTGTTCGCAGCAAAACGCAAAAGTCGGCGTAGTTTGAAAACGAAGACGGGCCACATTTTTGCCCCAAAAATCACCTTGACCTGGCAACGCTAATTTACTATTTTTATGCGCAATATCGCATTTTAAGTTTTTGGAGAAGCTGATTATGACTACAGAACTGAATGTTCTTATTATCACCGCCGCTTCGATAGGTTTTTTCCATACCATATTTGGTCCGGACCATTATGTGCCCTTTATTATGATGTCGTGGGCGCGCAAATGGTCGGCTTTGAAAACCGCCCTGATAACCTTCCTGTGCGGTATTGGCCATATAGGCAGTTCGGTGGTGCTGGGTCTGGTGGGGGTTGCTTTAGGGCTGGCCGTCAAAAGATTAGAGATAGTGGAGTCGGTGCGAGGCAACGTAGCGGCGTGGCTGCTTATCGCGTTCGGGCTGGTATATTTCGTGTGGGGACTGCGCCGGGCGTACCAGAAGAAATCCCACGTGCACAGCCACATTCACACCGCCGGGGCTGCACATGAGCATCCGCACAATCATCAGAGCGAGCACGCCCACGTTCATGATGACAAGGTCAGCCCAAGCATCACGCCGTGGGTGCTGTTTACGATTTTTGTTTTTGGGCCTTGCGAGCCGTTGATTCCGCTTTTGATGTACCCTGCCGCAAAGAACAGCTTATTTGGTTTAGCGATGGTGACGTGCGTGTTCGGCGTAGTTACGATTGGCACTATGTTAGTCGTGGTTATGCTTTCGGTGGCAGGAGTGAACTTCACTCAATTAAGCCAGCTGCAGCGTTTTTCTCACGCCATAGCGGGGGCAACGATATGCCTTTGCGGCCTGGCCATTCAGTTTCTGGGGCTGTGACGGGGCTTGTTAAAGCTTGACAAGCAACACCAATAAATGCTTTAATATGTTCGGACTTGGGGCGATTAGCTCAGTTGGTTAGAGCGCACGGATCACACCCGTGAGGTCACAGGTTCGAACCCTGTATCGCCCATTTTTTTGTATAAAAAGGATTTTATTGTGTCCCAACAGATGACTAAACAGTCTTTGGAGAACCCGGCAAGCCCCCCTATCTCGCTGACGCGAATCCAGAAGCTCATTGGCAAAAGGATGCTACAATCAAAGCTGAATAAGCCCTGTTTTTACATCGGGCTAAAAGCGGATGTAACCGAGCTGATGGGGCTTCGGCAGAAGCTGCGGAAATCGCTTGGTGTCAGAATAACAACAGACGCTTTTTATGTTCGCGCACTGGCGCTGGCTGCGAAAAAATATCCACTTATGCTCGGCAGGATTGACGGTGATACTATCAAAATACCCGATTCAATCAACGTCGGCTTTGCCGTCAATGCACCGCAGGGACTTGTTGTGCCGGTGATAAAGCAAGCGGACAAAAAAACATTAGCTGAGATTGCCGAGCTTGAGCAATCGCTTATTGAAAAGGCACGCGACAATAAGCTGACACTCGAAGAGATGGAAGGTGAGACGATAGCGTTAAGCAATCTTGGCGCTTATGGCATCGATTCTTTTTTTGGGATTGTGCCGCCACAAACAAGCGCCATCTTAGCGGTAGGCAATGTAATCAAAGAAGCCGTTCCAATAGACAACAAACCAGCAGAGCGAAAAATGGTAAGCCTGGCTCTGGCGGTTGACCGCAGAGTAATAGAAGAGGTCTACGCGGCAGAGTTTCTGAACACAATCTGTGAGCAACTGCAAAACCCACAGCAACTGGTTTGACAGATTATAACAAGAATTTTTGGGGGTTATTGAGATTCAGACGGTGCAGGAGTAGCTGTTGTCTGCGTAACCTCAGAAGGCGGTGTCTGCGTAACCTCAGAAGGCGGTGTTTGCGTAACCTCAGAAGGCGGTGTTTGCCAATCAGGCTGCGAGACTGGTTTGATTTCAACAACGGCAGACTGTATCTGAGATTGAGCGGCCGGTTGTAACGGGGTGTGTATGAATTCGGCAACTTTTTTGTAATCTTCGGCACCGTGGCAGGTGGGTTCGTATTCGAAGATTGTTTTGCCGTAGCTCGGCGCTTCGGCTAACTTGATGTTTCTCCGGATAAAACAGGGGAAAATCTGGGCCTCTGCCCAGGCACAGTTGGTCTTGCGAGCGCTATCTAAGAATTGCTCTATATCGGCCTTGACCTCATTTGGAAGCGAGGCCCTGCTTTCAAACATACACAGCAAAATCCATTTAACTTTAAGGCTGGGATTTATTCTTTTATTGACAAGCTCAACGGTTTGCAGCAGTTTTCCAAATCCCTGCAGGGCGAGGAAATGCGGCTGGAGAGGAATCAGGACTTCTTCCGCGGCAGCGAGGGCATTTAAGGCCAGCAGGCCGAGCGATGGAGGACAATCGATAAAAGCATAATCGAATTTATCTTCAACCAACTGCAGTGCTTCCCGCAGGATAATTTCCCTTCCGACAACGCTTAGAAGCTCGCTTTCAGCGCCGACGAGATTGATATTTGCAGGCAGCAGCCAAAGATTTGGACGCACAAGCATAATTTCTTCTTCAAACTTTGCTGACTGCGTAAGAAGCTTATATGAGCCTGAGCTGATGCTTTCGGGTTCTACGCCGAGATGTATTGTCAGATGCGCCTGAGGGTCAAGGTCAAGAACGGCCACCCTCAGGCCCATAGCGGCAAGGGCCGCAGCGGTATTTACCACCGTTGTCGTTTTCCCTACTCCGCCTTTCTGGTTTAATACTGCGATTACTCTCAATCCGTTAACCTCAATCGTTTTCAGCTTTTTGTATTTTCTTCAAGACGGCATCCAGCACGCCATTAACGAACGCCGACGACTTATCGGTGCTGAACTTTTTGGCCAACTCAATAGCCTCGTTTATCACGACTTTTGGCGGCATATCAGGGCAGAATTTCAACTGGTAAACCGCCAGCCGCAAAATACTTTTGTCAACCATTGAAAGCCGGGATAATTGCCATTTTATCGATGAGGCAGTTATGAGTTCGTCACAGAGGGCCAAATTTTCCCAGGTTCCTTTTGTCCATTCTGAGGCAAGTTTGCGTACTGAAGGATTGGGGTCGTTTTCTATGAAGAACTCATTTAACTGCTCAAGCAAATCTGAGCCCTGCACGTCGAGTTGATATAGCCCCTGTATTGCCAGCTCTCTGGCCCTTGTTCTTTTGTCCACCTTCCGGCCTCTTGCTAATTGATTATTGGGTATTGTCAAATTGTCAATGAACAACTCAAATCTGTTCGAGCACATTCACAGTTTCCATAGCCGTCAATGCTGCGTCGGCACCTGCGTTACCCATTTTAGTACCCGCCCTTTCGACGGCCTGCTCGAGGGTGTCACAGGTCAAGACGGCGAAAATCGCCGGCACTGCCGAATCATAGTTGATTTGCCCGACACCTCGCGCCACCATCTGAGAGACATAATCGAAGTGGGATGTTTGACCACGTATGACCGCCCCGAGGCAGAGGACTGCGACATGTTTGCCGCTCTGTGCGAGCTTCTTTGCAGCTACGGTGATTTCACAGGCACCCGGCACCCAGACTACAGATATCTGCTCGTCAGCGGCACCATGGCGTTTGAGACAATCTATCGCACCGGCAAGCAATTTGGCGGTTATAAATTCGTTGAACCTGCTGACTACGATAGCGTAATTGCCTTTACCGGCTGTTACTCGACCTTTTATTTCTTTAATCATAGCTTCGCTTCTCCAAACAACATTCTTAATCCGGCAGAATTACGGTTTCCCCCGTTCTTGCTTTCGCAAGAAAGCACGGGGGTGGCTACATATTATAAGACTAACAGAAGCTGGTTTCCAGAAAAAGACCAACTGCGACTTCGTCAGGCGGCCTGGCACACTTATATTTTTTGAGTTAACCTGCGCAATTGTAAGAGCTTATAAGCCAAATTTCCAGTGAAATTTTAATACAGACAAAAACAAGTTTAGCTGGCCAAAAACCTCAAAAGCAACGGGGGTTTATTGCCGAAACGACTTTGGGTGATTTGTTACTCTTGTTGAACCAAAATAAGCAAATGGAGCAATTATGCTTTTCGACGATACAGAGTTTGACTCTTATACAGAAGCTGAAAATAAGGCGCGCAAAGCTTTTGAGCTTTATGAAGACGGCAAAATCCCACAAGCTCTTGACGAACTGGAAGCCGCTATTGAGATAAATCCGGCCAACAGTGCATGGCACTTCAACAAGGCCCTTACACTGGATACCAAAGGCGCGTTTGATGATGCGATAAGCGAATACGAGGTTGCCCTGCAGCTATCACCTGATGATTTGGAGATATTAAATTCGTTAGCGGTCGATTACACCCGCACCGGTCAATACGACCTGGCGATTGAAACTTTTGAGCATATTCAGCAGTTAGACCCTGAGTTTGAACCCTGCTATTGCAACCGGATAATTACCTATGCGGAGATGGGGCAGCACGATTTGGCGGAACAGATGTTTTACCTCGCCCAGCAGCTAAATCCGGATTGTGCATTATGCTTCTATAACATCGGCAACAGCCTTTTCGTTCGCGGCGAGCACAAGAAAGCGATTCACTGCTGGCTAAAGACATCTGAACTTGAGCCGAGCCATCCACAAATTAACTATCGAATTGCTCAGGCGTATTGGGCCGAGGGCGACTACGAGCGCGGGCGTGAGTATTTCTTATCAGAGCTTCGTATTAACCCCGGAGACGTTGATGTCATTCTCGATTTTGGATTGTTCCTCCTCGAGGTCGGCGATGTTGAATCGGCAAAGGAAAAGTTCAACAGAATACTCGAGCTTAAGCCGGGTTTTGCAGCTGCCTTGTTTTATTTGGGAGAGATTGCTTTTAACGGCGCTGATTACGGCCGAGCATTAAACCTGTTCAATGAAGCGTTACAAAAAGACAATAAACTCACAGGGCCGCAGTATCGGCTGGCTGAGTATGCGTTAATGAGGGGGCAAAGAGAGGAGGCGAGAGGTCATCTGGTTTCGGAGGTGAAACTGGCTCCGGAGGATACTGATATATTGGTTTCTATGGGGTCAATGTTTCTTGGGGTTGGTGATATGGACTATGCGGCGCATTGCCTGCTAAAGGTCATTGATACTGATTGCGCTAATGCAGATGCTTATTATTATCTTGGTCTTGTCAGCGCTATAAAAGGCCGATTTGAGGATGCTGTGGAGTTCTTCAACCATGCTCTCGATATAAAGCCAAGAGACGTTCGTGCTTTACGGGACTCCGCTGTTGTTTATCTTGGGATGGGCAGGTTAGCCGATGCTGCGGAGAGAATTAAGAAAGCACTGGCTTTAGCAGGTGAGGATTCACAGCTAAGGACACTTGACCGCCGGATTCGGATGGTTCAAACAACAGGTCGGATAGCGGATTTTCTCAGGCAATTTCAGCCCCGATTTATTTCGTATCTGGTGTCTCAAGCCTTATTTGGCCGCCGGGCCCAGCTCCCCTGCTTTCCTGCAAAAGCAAGAAGGGGAAAGCATCGAGTTTAATTTTAATTTTTTCCTTAGCATATCTTACATCATAAGCCAGAGGCTTATAAATCTGTGATTAGGCTTTTTCCTTACTACTCCATCAAATCATGTGTGTCCGAGAATTCAGGAAACAATTTGCAAATCAGCGGAAATTTCATTAGTCTATAAGGCCAAGGCCGAGTGGCGGAATGGCAGACGCTGGGGACTTAAAATCCCCTGCCCATAACGGGCGTATGGGTTCGACTCCCATCTCGGCCATTATTCGCATCTCGAACGATATGCGTTTAGCCGGCTGAAATGCCAACGACTCCGCCATAGGCGGACAAGATTACGGGAGATAAGTATGGCCAGAAGAAAGCCTAAACTTGCAGAGGTAGAAAAACCCAATTTGTATCGGGAGATGTTTCCATATACCGAATTTCCGAGGGTAATATTCGATGAGCAAAAAGTTGCGTATGATATTCCGGAGAGGATATGGATAACCGATACGACTTTCCGTGACGGCCAGCAGGCCCGGCCACCATATACGCCAGAACAGGTCCTGAAGATATATGACCTGCTGCACAAGGTAGACGGCGACACGGGCCTGATTAGGCAGTGCGAGTTCTTTCTGTATTCGCAGCGTGACAGAAAGGCAGTAGAACTGTGTAAAGCCCGCGGCTATAAATTCCCTGAGGTTACCGGCTGGATAAGGGCTGTAGAGACTGACTTTAAGCTGGTTTCGCAAATGGGGCTCAGCGAAACCGGTATTTTGACCTCGGTAAGTGATTATCATATATTCTTTAAACTACGAAAGACACGCACCCAGGCAATGAACTCTTACCTCGATATCGCCAAAGCAGCTCTGGATAATGGCGTTATTCCACGATGTCACTTCGAGGATATAACTCGTGCTGACTACGAAGGTTTTGTGTTGCCTTTTGCATCTGAACTGATGGAACTGGCCGAGGAGTATAACAGGCCGATCAAGATTCGTCTTTGTGATACGCTCGGATTTGGTCTGCCGTGGGCAGAGGCAGCACTCCCAAGGAGTGTTCCGAAACTTATTTGCGGGTTTCGTCAGGTTGGAGTACCGTCTGAATGGCTTGAATGGCACGGGCATAATGACCTGCACATGGGCCTTATAAATGCTGTGACTGCGTGGCTATACGGTTGCAGTGCCGCCAATAGCGCCATATTCGGGATCGGTGAGCGAACCGGCAATTCACCTCTGGAAGCGCTGGTTGTTGAACAAGCGCAATTGAAGGGGATAACAGAAGGCATCAACTATGCGGCGATAACCGAGCTATCCGAGTATGCCAAAAAAGAATTGGGCTTCGAAATTCCGCACAATTATCCGCTGGTCGGCAGGGATTTCAATGTTACCAGGGCCGGCATTCACGCAGACGGTTTGCTAAAGAACGAGGAAATATATAACTGCTTCGATACGAAGAAGCTGCTCAACCGTCCTGTCAGCGTAGCAATTACCGACAAGAGCGGTGCGGCGGGTATCAAACACTGGATAGAGTCCAGGTACGAGATTGAAATCTCCAAGCATAACCCACATATAACCGCGATAAAGAACAGAATTGATGCCGAGTATTCAGCCAACCGGGTGTCGGCGATATCGGATGAAGAAATGTTCAAATGGGTGGAGGAAACTTTTGGCGATGATATGCCGCCGTTGAGGAAATAAGGGTGCGGGATATGCCAAGTGCCAATTATGCCGGATAAAAAAATAAAAGCGGTATTGTTTGACCTCGGCGAAACGCTACTCAACTTCGGCAGGTTCAACACAACAAATATTTTCCGCCAAAGCGCAAGGCTGACCTACGAATTCCTGCAAAGCTGTAATCAGCCGCTCGGCAACTTCGAATGGTATTACTGGCACAGTATGATAGCCGTTCGGCTCCGCTGCCTGGTTTCAAACTTGACGGGAAAAGATTTTAACGCCCTCTCGTTATTGAAGAAAGTCGGTATAAAGAAAGGTTTTACCCTCGGTGAGAACCAGTGGCGGCAGTTAGGCTGGCTCTGGTATGAGCCCCTGGCTAAACTGGCACGAATTGAACCGACACTGAAAGAAACCTTGTCTTCGCTCAGGCAAATGGGCCTCAAACTCGGCATAGTTTCCAATACCATTATAAGTGCAGGTTCGCTCGACAGGCATCTGGAACAGTTTGGCATATTGGACTTTTTTCCGGTTAGGGTTTATTCGTGCGAATTTGATTTTCGCAAGCCGGATGCCCGAATCTTCAAAGTTGCTGCTGAGAAAATTGGTGAAATGCCGGAAAATATAATGTTCGTGGGGGACCGTATTAATACAGATATTGAACCTGCAACAAAAACTGGTATGCAAGCCGTCCTGAAAGAGGCTTATACCAATATCGGGAAAAAAATCCCGAAAGACGTTTGGAAAATAAGCCAGATATCCGAGTTGCCGGGCCTAATAGAAAAAACCAACAGCTAAACAACATCC
>JBAPXT010000138.1:0-4553 GCA_049284355.1 Sedimentisphaerales bacterium | reverse complement strand
AAGCATATTGTCGCAAAATTAACTCCTAAAACGTATTTTTCGGCATTCCTTAATTACGGCGGTGTTCTGAATTTTTAATTTTTTTAGATTTTTTTCAATTTTTCCCTTGATTTATTTCGGGGCGTATGATACCTTGAAATAACCTTCACGTAGAAAAGTGGCATGTTGTGCCAAGCCGTTTTAGGCACATATTCTTCGCCAACCGGCGGGAAAGGAGGAGTAGAAGTAAAGAAGTATAACTTTTCCGTTCGGCTGTTCCTGCCAGCCGAGATGCTATGCTCAGGAGTAAAATATGTGTATGAGTATATTGAGCACGCATAATTTGGATCAAGGATTGAGGCGGGAATAAACCAAGATATTGCAGAGTGTGTGGCTTTGCAATAAGAAGAAGAAAAGAAAGGAAAGGTGTAGTATGAAGAAAATTGTTTTGTGTGTGGCAGCATTGTTGTTCATGGCGGTGCCGGCACTGGCGACTACAGATGTTAACATCACGAGCACTGTAGACGGCAACAAGGTTACCGTATCGTATGCCGTTACCGGCAGTCCACTACATTTGGTTCGTGCGTTCGGTCTGGACATTACTACCACCGGCGGTCACATCGTAAAGGTGGTTCCAGTCGATGCGAACTACAGGATTTACCCGGGTCAAATAGTGATTACGAACGGTGAGGTTACCGACTACAATAAGCCTTACCCGGCTGGCCAAATCCCTGGCAACAATGTTACCATTGAGATGGGTTCACTGTATACTATGGACGCCAACTACTCCAGCGACCCGAACCTGGGTTACCATAAGAAACCCAGTTTGAGCGGTACATTGCTGAAGTTCTATGTTGACGGAGCATGCAGCTACTCACTCGCCCAGAACGCATTGCGTGGCGGCGTTGTTATGGAAATTCCCACTGAAGTGCCGACAGTTCATTTCCACAGCGGAAATGTACTGGCGGACTATGGCGATGCACCGAGCCCGTATCCGACACTGCTGGTGAACAACGGAGCCAGCCATTTAGCTATTGGCCCGATGTTGGGCGCCAACAGAGATGCTGAAGTGGACGGCCAGCCCAACGCAGACGCTACCGGCGATGACAAGAACATACTTTATCCCGGTATTGCTTATCCACCAGGTGACGAAGATGGTATAACGAACCTCGTGGCTACTGCGGTTCAGGGCACCGTTACGGTAACGGTGGACAGCAACTGTAAGCTCAATGCGTGGGTAGACTTTAGCAACAACGGCAGCTGGGCCGATGCCGGAGAGCAAATCTTCACCAACCAGCCTTTGACTCATGGGGTGAATAACCTCGTATTCGCAGTACCCGCAGGGGCAGTTAAGAATGTCGACTTGGTCTCTCGATGGAGAGTTAACAAAGAAGGCGGTCTGTCCTATACAGGGGCTGCAAGCAACGGTGAGGTTGAAGATTACAACCGGCCAAGGGTTAAGTGCCATGTTCCGAATGTTGTAGGTATGTCTGTGAAGGATGCCAACGCAGCCATTATTGCTAGTGGCTTTACAGTTGGCTCTATAGTTGCGGATTACAATGATTACATACCGTATCACAAGGTAATCAGCCAGACACCAGTTTACTGCAATTACCCCGGATGTGGTACATCGGTAGCTATGCACATATCCAATGGTTCGAACTGCTATCTCGGTATAGGTATGCCTGATGAGGCTCAATTTAATGCAGCCGGCAGACCTACATGCTGGTGCTATAAGAGACAGTGCCACGGTGATGCCGATGGTAAATCGCAGGGTAAATCACCCAACATCTTTTGGACCTCGACCAATGACCTGACGATTCTGGCGGGTGCTTGGAATACTCCTGGTGTAATTGGTTCTCCGGGTGCTTGTGCCGACTTCGACCATAAAACACAGGGCAAGTCGCCGAATATTTTCCGGGTCTCAACCAATGACCTGACAATCATGGCAAAATTCTGGAATGTTGCCGGTAAACCCGACCCGAACTGTCCACCGGGCAATAGGACACCAAAGTAAAGTCTTGACGTTTAGTAAATTTTTTGGAAACTTAATTTAATTAGTGATGTGTATAGATGAATTTAAGTTTAAGTATTTTTGTTTGAAAAGGAGAAGATGATGAAGAAGTTATTAGTTTTAGTATTAGTTCTTGGAATGGCTTCATTTGCCAGTGCCAATCTAGTGATCTCGGTTAATGGCAACATCCAGCAGGATGAGATTACGCTTGCGCCCAGTGATGTTATCACCCTCGATGTTCACAACTTGGATACCGACACGCCGATAAATTTCCTTGCCTATCTGGATATCGGCCCCACTTCTGGGGCAGCCTACAGCCTGAGTTGCGCCAGATTAGGGCCTGCTGCAGGTGACTTCCCGGCCAGCTTCATGGGACCATATGATACCGGTTTCGACTCAGTGGAGTATCTAATTAGCCAGGCATGGGCACCCCCCAAGCAGACAGGGGACCCTGTTGGACCGATTTTCCTGGTTGATCTGCACTGTGAAGCCCCGGGCGATGTACTGGTTACACTCTATGACGAGAGAATGGGTTTAGACCAGCCAGTTGATTCACTGATTATTCACCAGGTACCTGAGCCGATAACGATTGTTCTGCTCGGACTTGGCGGATTACTGCTGAAACGCCGCAAATAAGCTGTAACCAAGAACCTAAAGAAGGTTTAGTTATGAAAGAGGCAGGTTTCGACCTGCCTCTTTTTTTATTTAATTAGACGCAGATAGACACAGATTAAATGAAAACAAAAAAAGATTAGCCACAGATTTCACTGATTCCACTGATTTAATAGTTTTATATTTGTCTGTCTGTGTTAATCTGTTGCCGATATACAATTATAAGACCATTCGTTTGACATTAACAGATGTGCCAAAGTTGATAACCAAGCCTACCTCCAAGCCAGTTGCTTTTAGATAATTCAGCAATTGTGCCTCAAATACAGGATTATGCTTGTCGGTCGCCTTAACCTCTACAATTACTTTATTATCAACGACAATATCAGCGAAGTATTCGCCGACAGTCTGTCCTTCATAATTTACTTCTACAGGCTTTTCCGGCTCCACAAAGAGGTTTCTTTTCCTTAACTCTATCACCAATGAATTATGATATACTTTTTCTAAAAAGCCGTAACCAAGCTTGTTATGAACGGTATGTGCAGCATCGATGATTTGTCCCGTTATTTCCTCATGCTTATATATACTCATGGCTGTATTATAGTCACAGATTTCACTGGTATATATTTTTTATTTTTAATCTTCCGGGTGTTTTTTAATCTGTGTGCATCTGTGTTAATCTGTGGCTCGGTTTCTTAAAAAAACACCGGTGGCTTGTTTTTAGCTGCGAAAACCGGCTTTTTTTGCTGTTAAAGAACATTCATCAGAAATTACAAATTTTTTAAAAAAAAGTAATTTTTTGCTTGCATTGAGGGGAGTGTTCTGGTATACTGCCTTTTAATCTTTCAGGGGAAAGAAAACTCATCAAATACGGGGATAGAACCGCCAGAGGCGGGTAAGTAGAAAACTCACCGATTAGGTATTTTTGTGCTTTTGGTTTTTGCTGCTTTACGTAGTTCCTAAGGGACGCAGCAGGAGCCGGGATAAAGAAAACGTACCAGAGGCTGGGGGCAAGAGAGAATCATAAATAGTGCAGTGTTTTTGAACGTCGCGTACTAAATTTTAGGGTTTAATCACTTTAGTTCTGAGAACAGTAAAATGACAGTAGTTTTGAAAGGAGGTATGTTAACTGATAATAAATATTATTTCGGTATCCCGCCTAAGGCGGATAAAAATGTTATTTTGAAGTAAACGATTTTATTTTTTTTGTTAAGGAGAAATATAATGAAAAAGTTATTAGCTTTAGTATTAGTTCTTGGAATGACTGCATTTGCCAATGCCAATGTAGTGCTTTCAGTCAGTGGCGACATTACGAAAGATGAGATTACGATGGCGACCAGTGAAACCGTTACCCTCGATATTCACAACTTGGATACCGACGTGCCGATAAATTTCCTTTGCTATCTGGATGTCGGCCCCTATCCGGGTGGAGCCTACAGCCTGAGTAACCCCAGATTAGGGCCTGCTGCTGGTGACTTCCCGGCCAGCTTCATGGGACCGTATGATAGCGGTCTCGGCACACAGGAGTATCTAATTAGCCAGGCATGGGCACCCCCCAAGCAGACAGGGGACCCTGTTGGAGCGATTTTCCTGGTTGACCTGCACTGTGAAGGCCCTGGCAATGTACTGGTTACACTCTATGACGAGAGAGCGGGTTTAGACGAGCCGGTAGATACACTGCTTATTCACCAAGGCGGCGTTCCTGAGCCGACAACGATTGCTCTGCTTGGTCTGGGAGGCCTTTTACTGCGTCGTCGCAAGAAATAAAAATAGCGGACAGGCATAGCGTATATAGTAAAAAGAGGCGTCCATAGAGGCGCCTCTTTTTTTATTTGCTTGAATATCTGTTTTTTGTTACACTAACGCCTAAATAATAAACGACTAACGCCTGAGGATTAAATATTATGAGGCAGTTAATAGTATTCTTTGGATGCGTTTTTTTGCTGTTCGG
>JBAPXT010000137.1:0-6373 GCA_049284355.1 Sedimentisphaerales bacterium | reverse complement strand
GAGTTTCACCGTTGGGGTCTTTTCCGGTAACTCCGAGGCAAACCGGTATGGCACCCAATGCAGCGAGGTCTGCTGCGACAGAACCAGCTCCGCCGCATCTATACTCGGTTTCAGTAACTTTCAGTACAGGCACCGGCGCTTCAGGACTTATTCTTAAGGCGTCGCCGTAGATATAAACATCGAGCATAAAGTCGCCAACGACAAGGACTTCCGGTGAACCGAGATTCGTTACCGTTTTTAGCAGTTTTTCATACATAAGAGCACAAGAGCATAAGTCAATCTTCTTCTGTTTTTAGAATTTTACCCGCTAATGTGTCTTCAATCAACTGTTTTAATTTATCCTCCCCGGCTATGAATTTTATCTCAACTGCCAAATACGCAAAAGGTATGTCCTTTTTTACAGATGTAAGCAGTGTGGTTCTGGTCCAGTCTTTTTGTGTTGTTAGTATTAAATCCGCCTTTAAATAACGAGCCTGGTCGTGGATATCATCAGCATCGCTGTTGGTGTAGTGATAATGGTCGTTATAAATTTTTGAGCCGACAGGATTGGCACCGGTATTTTTGATTGTGCTTAAAAAGGTTTCTGGATTGCCTATACCGCAAAAGGCAAATATTTTTCTGTTCCTTAGCTGTTCGAGGCCGATTTTTTCACCGGCTGTGGATTTTACGCAGACTGGGCTATGTATCGACCTTGTAATTACCATATCCGGATTAATTAGTTGTAGTTCTTTTTCAATTTGGTTTAATTCAGATTCAGAAATTTGGTCGCATCTGGTTAAAACGGCTGCATCGGCTCGTTTGAGAGAAGCGACAGGCTCTCTCAGCAGACCTGCTGGCAGGAGTTTACCGTAGCCGAAAGGACAGGTCGCATCAATTGTTACAATGTCGAGGTTTCTGTGCAGCCTGCGATGTTGAAAGCCGTCGTCCATAATCAGTACCTTTGCACCGAATTTGTTCACAGCTTCGGCTGCAGCTTCGATACGGTTGGGATTTATAATTATTTTGGCCTGCGGGCAGCTTTCAGCGAGAATGGCCGGCTCGTCCACGTAGTTTTGAGTTTTAAGTTTTAAGTTTTGAGTTGTTTTGTAGCCTCTGGTCAAAACGGCACAGCGAAGGTCTTTTTGCTGTAAAAATTTGCAGAGCCAGATTACCAGCGGCGTTTTGCCGGTTCCACCGGTCGTAATGTTACCGATGCTTATAACCGGCGCATCAGCAGTGTATATTTTCAGCCATCGTTTTGAATATAAGAAGTTGCGCAGTATGACAGCAAGCGAATAACCTGCCGCAGCGACTCCCAGGGAGAATCGCAAGGTCGTGGCAGTTAAACCAACGCTTTGACCTGAAATCAGTTTATGGAAATTATGCTGATTCAATGTACAAAGTCCTCTACAAACTTTTCTAATAATAAGCTGTTATATAATAGAGCATACTGGTTTTTGGGCAACAAAAAATGCAAACATTGGATGACCATCAAAGTTGATTAGGTGCGACGTTATAAGGTCTTTGTAATATTTTATGGGACTGTCTGTAACTTCGCAAATTAATTTGTCCAGATTAATAATTTGTGGATTTAGTCGATGATATGTTGAAAGTTTTGATTAAATGCCTGTATCGCTTGAAGAATAGTTAAGCTGAAGGCATTTATTTAGAACTTAGTTGCTGATAGAGTCGATATATGCTGGGGATGTGATAGTTGAGCTATTTTCAGAGCAGATATATGGTTACAGTACGAAACATGACCATAAAAAGTAAACTTGTTTCAATCATAATGGCTGTGTGTATCGTCGCACTTTTTTTATCTGGTACTGCGTTTATTATTTGGCAGTGGTTTAGTATTCGCAGAATAATGGTACATAATTTGTCGACGCAGGCTAAGATAGTAGCGGACAATTCTAAGGCAGCCTTATCGTTTGAAGATTTAGTGGATGCGAATAACGTATTACAATCGCTAAAAGCAGAACCTTCTATTGTTTTCGGGGGGATTTACACAAAAAAGGATGAAATTTTTGAGAGTTATTGTCGAAGTGATTGTGAGTTTTGGAAGGTCAAACCGACGGAACTTCAGAATAGCGGCCACAGTTTTAGTAGGGAGTTTCTGACTGTTTTCGTACCTATGTCGGAGAAAAACGGCAAAGTTTGTTTGCGGTCGGATTTGGTGCCTTTATATACGATGCTCAAGCATAATGTCGGCATAATGTTTGTAGTTCTATTGCTTGTTTCTACAGTTGCTTATTTTATGTCGTTTGGTCTTCAGAGGATTATTTCCAAGCCGATTCTTGACCTTGCCAGTGTTGCGAGAACCGTCTCAGAGAGAAAAGAGTACTCCGTTCGAGCAGTAAAGCATAGTAGCGACGAGGTCGGATTTCTTATTGACGCCTTCAATGAAATGCTGAACCAAATCCATAAACGCGACCTGGCTTTAGTAAATGTCAACGAACATCTGGAGAAAAAAGTCGAAGAACGTACTGCTGAACTAAGGGACGAAATTTCTGTTCGTAAAATGGCTGAAGAGGCCTTGGCCGAAGCATTCAAAAAGTTAACAATATCAAACCATGAGCTTCGGGAGTTCACTCGTATAACCGCCCATGATTTAAAGACGCCGGTTCGAGGAATCGGTATTCTTTCCGATTGGATAGCAGAAGATTATGCTAAAAAATTTGATGAGCATGGCCGGGAAAATGCCAGATTACTTGCTGCCAGAGCTAATCGAATGAATAATATGCTTGATTCGATTATTCAATATTCACAACTTACGCTTACCGGTCAAACAAGAATGAAATTGGATTTAAATCTCCTGCTTCAGGATGTGATTAAAGCACTTAATCCGCCTGATAATATTGAGATAATTGTTGAGGATGAGCTGCCTACTATAAAGGCTGTCAAACAGCATATTTCTCAAATATTCGGAAGCCTTTTAGATAATGCTATAAAATATATGGATAAGCCCGATGGCAAAATCAGAATCGCTTGTGTCGAGAAAGACAACTTCTGGCAATTCAGCGTTGCTGACAATGGGCTTGGAATTGAGGGAAAATATATTGAAAAGATTTTTGAAATATTTCAGATACTTTCAATTCGTGACGAGACCGAGAGTATTGGTATTGGTCTTCCGATAGTTAAAAAGATTGTTAAAATGTATGATGGCCAGGTATGGGTGGAATCGACGCCTGGTCGAGGAAGCACCTTCTTTTTCACGTTTCCTAAGGAGCAAAGAAAGGAGATAGAATATGCCACAGCAGGATATCAAACCGATATTATTAGTTGAAGATGATACCGTAGATGCGATGTCGGTCAAAAGGGCTTTTGAACATCTTCATATTAAAAACAAATTGGACCTTGTAGGAAATGGCGAAGAGGCGCTTGAATACCTGCGAAACAAGGATAATGCCAAGCCACAGATTGTTCTTCTTGATTTGAATATGCCAAGGATGGGCGGTATCGAATTTATGAAGATTGTAAAAGCTGATAATGACCTGAAAAAGATTCCTGTGGTAATACTGACCACATCTAAGGCTGAACAGGATAGAGTCGAAACTTTCAAGCTGGGTGCTGCCGGCTACGTAATGAAGCCCATGGACCACGAAGACTTTATAGTGATGATGGACAAGATTCACCAGTATTGGGAGATGACCTTATTTCCGGAAGATTATTGAAGATAAGGCAAAAGCTGTTCTATGCCTGGTGCAAATGAAGGTTAGCTTTTTATCTTCTTTATAATAGCGTCGGCCATTTGGCTTGTGCCGACGGCGGTTGGGTCATCACGGTCTTCTTTCATATCGTAAGTTACGTTTTTTCCTTCGGCAATTACCGAGGCCACTGCGTTTTCGAGTTTGTCGGCCTCTTTTGTTTTGCCGAGATGCCGAAGCATCATCACGCCGCTGAGTATCAGTGCAGTGGGATTGACCTTGTTTTGGCCTTTGTATTTTGGTGCACTGCCGTGGGTAGCCTCGAAGATAGCTATCTTGTCACCAATGTTTGCACCGGGCGCCACGCCCAGCCCGCCGACCAGGCCCGCACACAAATCGCTTATTATATCCCCATAGAGATTGGGCAGCACGATAACGTCATAAAGTTCAGGTTTTTGAATCAACTGCATACACATATTGTCAACGATGCGGTCTTCGAATTCGATATCAGGATATTGCTTCGCCACGTCCTGACTTACCTCAAGCCATAAGCCGTCTGAGAATTTCATAATGTTGGCTTTGTGAACGGATGTTACTTTTTTGCGTCCTGTTTTGCGGGCGTAATCAAATGCGAAACGGACTATACGTTTCGTGGCTTTAACTGAAATTGGCTTTATACTTATGCCGGAATCTGCGGTTATTTTTCGGCTGCTGTGCTTGTTTAACCAGCTTATAAGCTCGGCGGTATCGTCTTTTCCTTTTTGAAATTCGATGCCTGCGTAGAGGTCTTCGGTGTTTTCACGCACAATCACAAGGTCGATATCCTCAAATCTGCTCCGCACGCCTTTATAGCTTTTGCAGGGTCGCAGACAGGCATACAAATCAAGCACCTGACGCAGATGCACATTTATGCTTCTGAATCCTTTTCCGACCGGAGTAGTAATAGGCGCCTTTAACGCGACCCTGTTTTTTTTGATTGAATCGATGGTGGCATCCGGCAGGGGGGTGCCTTGCCGTTCCATTACTTCTGTGCCGGCCTCGGCGATTTCCCAGTTAATCCCAGCGCCTGTGGCGTCGATACATCTGCGTGCCGCTTCTGCAATTTCCGGGCCGACTCCATCGCCGGTAATCAAGGTTACATTAGTCATCGTTCAATACTCCAACAGTTTTAAAGCAGTTATGTTACCTTCAGGATGTGGATGTGTCAACCCCGCCCAGCGGGCCACAGAGCCGCAGGACGTAAGTTCGCGGTATCCTTTGTCGTTTAGCCGTCGCCGGCACGGCGACGTTGCACCGTTACAGAGCCACGACAGTTATGGAGTGGTAATCTTCACCCCACCTAATCCGAAAGCCCCCCGGTTTATCCGGTGGGTTATTTTCTGTTCTGTCCGCTTTGACCTGCTCTACTAGTCTTTCCCAAGAAGTATCGGTGGTATCGAAGGTAATGCAAAATAGGGTGCGAATTTATTATATACTCGACCAAGTTTTTGGACTTTCTCTACTCCGTTTGAAACAAGTTTGAGGGCTTTGTTGATTCGGGAGTTTTCATCCGAGAGATTATCAATAAATTCTCCTATTCGGCTTTTTGTTCCTTCATCAACTTCTTTTTTGCCTTCTGAAGCCGCTTTTTCCAGCTCGTTAAAAGCATCCTCTGCTTTCTGTAATTCATTTTTGATGCGCTTCTTCTCTTTTTCGTCTTCTATTTCTATTTCAACCTCTTCGAGAATATCTGCTTTAAGGTTTTTCAATAATACTTGTACGTCTTTTACTTCCTGAGTTACAGTTTGTTGCTGAGTGGCTGTCAAGGTAGCTTCTTGTCTTGCATTTTGCTGTGGATTACCAATATTACTAAGATTGATGTTTATTCTGTCATTCATTTCTTTCGACCTTTCCTCTTTACTTATAACGCTATCCAACATTTCCGATACTGAAAAAGACTTGCCTAATTTTCCAACAAAATATTCATCTCTGCCTGATCTCTCATAACCAAGTAATTCCTTATATTCTATTAGTATTCCAGGATAATCAGGTAAGGGAATAAAACCATCTTTCAAATTCTCGAAACTTCTGTTTATATCATTTAGATGATGTCGTATTGCTGAAAAATAGTCCCGCTTACATCGCAATTCTCCTTGTACAGTTATTTCAATTGTCTTACTTTGTTCGTCTGACTTTATTTTAGCTTTGCAGTTAAATTCATCATTCTCCAATTCCAGAAGGTCCAAATCAAATAATCATTATTAACTTTTAATTAGCTAGCGACTAACTTGTCCGCCTTCGGCGGATTTTGAAATGTTACTATAAATAGTAAATCATAAATAATAAATGGGGTTGCCAATGAGCGGCTTCCAATAACCAATTGACACTTTTTATAATTTGCTTCTCTGTGTTTTCTGTGCCCTCTGTGGCTGAAGCGCAGCTTTTCTGCGCTAGGCGGAAAATTTCAATCAAAATGAACTAAATTATGCCAAACAAAGCCAATTTTCAGAAAACTAAAAATGAATATAACTAATTATATGACAAAGTATTGCGTAAGAAAACAAGAGCTTTTGACAGTGCAAAAACAAAGCCAAACAAACCCAAATCAAAGCCAATCAAACCCAATTTATATTGTATTTATTCTGACCTTACCCCCAAAAACTGTGCCACTTGCAATTAGAATGCCAGCATGTTAGAACCCGAAAAAAGGAGGCACACAATGCGTGGCACAAGATTCAATCAGGAGCAGATTATAGCAGTCTTAAGGG
>JBAPXT010000136.1:0-2053 GCA_049284355.1 Sedimentisphaerales bacterium | reverse complement strand
GGGGTACAGTTTATGTTATTAATACAACCGATACAACTAAAAAAGATATCGTCATCTCCGCTTCCGCGATTCCTTCTTTTTCTCTTCCTACCAATGCCCCGGGGCAGGCTCATGAGAACATCAATGCGCCTTTATTCGCCCAGGGCAACACAGTATATGTCCATACCACCAGAGATAATTTGTATTCGTTAGATACCACAGCCAAAGGAAGTCAAACAATTAATTTGAGCACTGTGAAGTGAGGTAACATCTCTTGGATCTTTGGGAAACTATTATTTTAAGACCGATAATAAATGTCCTTATCGTGACTTCAAAATATCTTTTTGGCAGCCCCGGCTTGGCTATTATCGTTTTTACGGTTATTATCAGGGGTGCGATGTACCCGCTCACTAAACAGCAACTCGTAGCCAGCAAGAAAATGCAGGCGCTGCAACCTAAGATTCAGGAGCTGCAAAAAAAGTACGGCAAAGACAAGCAGCGTATGGCTAAAGAACAAGCCGCTCTCTTTAAAGAGAGCGGCATGACTAATATCGGTTGTATCCTGCCGATGTTGATTCAAATGCCCATCTGGATTGCCCTTTACCAGTCAATCATTCGTATCCTGGCCACCGGTCCGGAGGAACTTTTAAATCTTTCGCGCTATTTGTATTCTTCGTGGCACATTGTCTTCCCGGTGGTGCCTTTAAATAGTCGATTCTTGTGGCTGAATCTCGGGTCGCCGGATACATTTTTTATTATGCCCATCCTGGTCGCCGGCACCATGTGGATACAACAAAAAATGGTAACACCCAAAAATACTGACCCGCAGCAGGCGGCACAGGGTCAAATGATGCTTGTGATGATGCCATTGCTGTTTGGTTTCTTGACTTTATCCTACCCCAGCGGATTAGCGCTCTATTGGGTGATTTCGAATATCATCAGCATCATTATGCAGTATTTTGTCACCGGTTGGGGCGGACTGGATACACTTTGGTTCAACAAAAAATCTGATAACACCGGCAAACCTTCAAAACCGGCCCCGGAAACTAAGGTGTTACCACCGGCTAAATAAATTGATTGACTGCCCGTAACACTCGTGCGGGTTAACAAAATATATTGAGAAAGGGAATTGAAATGGAAATTCTGGAAGTAAGCGCTAAGACCGTTGACGAAGCCATTGCCAAAGCTCTAAAACAATTAGGTGTCGCACGAGAAGATGTTAATATCACAATCCTCAATGAGGGTAAAAGCGGTGGACTTTTTGGCCTGGGTTCTGAAGATGCTCAGATTAGCGTCGAGGTACTGGAATCCGCCTCGATAGGTAACAAAGCGCCCGAACCGACTGCTGAGGCAGTTGTTACCACAGCCCGGGAAACTCTCGAGGAGTTACTGAAACTGATGGGCGTTGTGGGAACAGTGGTCCCTGGAACTTATCCGGATGAAAGCGGCGAGCCCAATTCTGCTCCTATTGCCTTCAATATCGAGGGAGAGGATTTAGGCATTCTTATCGGGCGGAGAGGTCAAACTCTTTCCTCTTTACAATATCTTCTGAGACTGATTGTCGGACGTAAGACCAATACCTGGCTGCCGATTGTCATCGATGCCGAAAGCTATAAACAGCGTCGCTACGAAGCGCTTCAGGCTCTGGCACATCGTATGGCGGAAAATGTTAAGACTAAAGGCACTCCCTTTACTTTAGAACCAATGCCTCCATATGAGCGGCGTATCGTCCACATGGCGCTGGCGAATCATTCTGCCGTCTATACCGAAAGTATCGGTGAAGGTGAATCCCGCAAAGTGGTCATCAAGCCCAAAAGACCGGCTGCCCCAAGGAACAATTTCTCCCCGCCGCGAAACGGTAACTCTTTTCACCCCAGAAATAATTCTACTTTAAAAAACGGCGACAATTATAACCGCTGGTAATTTCAGAATCCGCTTTCAAGACTGTAGCCTCACTCTTCAAAAGTGAGGCTATTTTGTAATAATTAGTAGACTTTTTACCTTTGCAAGAACGCCGCAGTATATTCCGGCAAATTATGCATCAAAACATCCTGTAAAATAGCAAATTAAGAGT
>JBAPXT010000135.1:0-1695 GCA_049284355.1 Sedimentisphaerales bacterium | reverse complement strand
CTTTGAATTCGGTATTCCCCATCTTGGCATACTTGTATGTCATGTAGTAGCCGTTGCCCTGAACGGTCTGCTCGAAGCTGAAGCTAACGTTCTTGTCCACAATCCTATTCGGATCATAGAAATTGTAGGGGTGCTTGTTATTGGTACTACTTGACCCGCTAGGATCAAGAAACTTATTCACGCCTGAATCTGTTAGTGCTGTAACAATCGTCGCTGTTCCTAAGATAACAACTAGGGCTAATCCTGCTAGCATAGTACTCTTCATGTAATCCCTCCGTTTGAGCAAGAATTATTCTTACAAGGTCTTTATGACCTTAAGACCCAGGATAGCCATGCTGCTCCAGTCCTCCTATTCATTTCTGCAACTTTCATAGCTATACCTGTAGTCATGGGCTGGAGATTGTTAAATAAATAAACTCCCTTTATAGAAAATAGTGATGATATAACTCACAGTAGATGAAATGCAGATAATAAAAGATAATCAATCTACTAAATCAAATAGACAAACCATAGAATATATACATGTATCTTCTTTGATTACAACTATCTATTTTATATCGAAAAACCTTACATACTACCTTGATGTTCTTGCCCCTCGGTGATAAAACGAGAAAACTATTAGCTGTATTGCTAGTCTCCATGATGCTGGGGACGATTGCCACCTCTATGGCGCTAACAGAAGTTGTTGTTTCCGGATCCACAACCGTAGGACCACTGGGTGTCATATGTGCCGATGAATTTAATGGAAATCAATCAGACTACCATGTGTCTGTCGCTCAGACTGGCACTGGCGCCGGCATAACTGCCCTTGCCCAGGGTCAGGCAGATGTTGCTATGGCCTCTCGGGAGGTAACTGCAGATGAGAAGACCAAGTACGGTGACAAATTCGTAGAGAATCTGATCGGTTACGATGGGATAGCCATAATCGTCAGCAAGCCTGTTTATGATGCAGTCGTCAAAGCTCTTACAAAGGATCAGATCAAGAGGATATACTCAGGTAACATAACGAACTGGAAGGAGCTAGGCGGCCCAGATGTACAGATATATGCAATATCAAGAGAGCAGGGCTCCGGTACTCTCGCTAATTTCTTGACCGACATAATGGGAAGCGATAAGGCACAAACACCTGGAGTTAAGACATATGCAAACGGCAACTCTGAAGTCAAGACTGCTGTAACAGGAAGCGATAAAGCAATCGGATATGTCGGCTACAGCTATTCTCAGAGTGGAGAACTTGGAGTGGTTACTCTCGAGGGCATCAAGCTTACACCGGCGACAGTAAAGGATAAGACCTACCCATTGGCACGCAAACTCTACCTGGATACCTTTGGTGGCCTGCCTACAAAGGGCGCTAAGGCATTCATTGACTTTGTAACTGGTCCCAAAGGACAGGAAGAAGCCAAGGAAAATGGATATATAGGTCTGCAATGAGCTGTGCGATCCCTCAAACCTTTTTTTATTAAGGATTATTCGATAATTATCGATTATTCTGTCGGACCAATTTTTATTCATTGCATCAATTGAGGTTATTCGTTCAAATCAAGCTTCTATTACTAGCAAAAACGGTCTTCAGCTCCCCTGGTTCGCAATATTTGAACTAGAATGGTGATTTTGGGTGTCAAGCATCGTAGCGCTGTTCTCTATATAGATAATATAGACAAGGGTTTTATGCAATGGTGCAATTGGGCCCTGTGT
>JBAPXT010000134.1:0-1802 GCA_049284355.1 Sedimentisphaerales bacterium | reverse complement strand
CAGGCCGGGTTGCTTGGATAAAACAAGCGAAATCGCGGCTGTAAGAGTCGTCTTGCCATGATCGACGTGACCGATGGTACCTACGTTAACGTGCGGTTTAGTTCTGTCAAATTTTTGTTTAGCCATTAAAATCCCCCTTCCTTTATCAAAGCCCACAATCGGATTCGAACCGATGACCCCGTTCTTACCAAGAACGTGCTCTACCAGCTGAGCTATGTGGGCACTATTCCCAATATATTATACAGATTTTTTGGACGAAGTCCAACATTTAGTTATAAAGTGGTGGAGAGGACAGGGTTCGAACCTGTGTAGCCCGTCAGGGCGACAGTTTTACAGACTGTTCCGATTAACCACTCCGGCACCTCTCCCCAAAAGCCTCTAAGGCTGTAAGCACAGCCCGAGAGGGGAGTCGAACCCACTAACCTACCGATTACAAATCGGTTGCGCTGCCATTGCGCTACTCGGGCACGATATATATTTTTAAGCACTGCAAAAGCAGACAACCTTATTATTATATGAAATGATGCAATCAAAGTCAATTCAACGATAAATTTTTTAATAAATTCAAATTGTTTCTTTTTTCCATCTTTCTTGATGGCGAATAGTAAACCATATGCCTCCATTTTGGAAATAATTTGCGAAAGAGCCTCAGGTTTGCTAAACTAAAATGCGTATGGGCCGCTAGCTCAACTGGCAGAGCAAAGCACTCTTAATGCTTAGGTTCCGAGTTCGATTCTCGGGCGGCTCACCACTATAAATATACTTCTTCCCTTAACATTTTCCCCGCCGCTTTGCACATGCTATTATTAGTCAATTAATTCAGGCTAAAATCATGATTATAAAAGAAGTACAGGCAAAGTCCATTCTTTCCGTATCGAAAATTCATGACTATGTCATCAATCCCTACACTGGTTGTCAACACGCATGTTCTTATTGTTATGCGCGTTTTATGAAACGATTTACCGGCCACATTGAACCGTGGGGCGAGTTTGTCGATGTCAAGATTAATGCCCCCGATTTATTAAAGCAAGAGATCGTCAAGAAAAAACGTGGGGAGGTTTGGGTCAGCGGGGTCTGTGATCCATACCAACCCCTGGAGGCAAAATACTCATTAACCCGGAAATGCCTGGAAATCCTGACTCATTACAAGTGGCCGGTGATCGTTCAAACACGTTCGCCGCTGGTTTTACGGCACATAGACATTCTTAAAAATGCGCGGGATTTTCAGGTTGGCTTTTCAATCACTACCGCGGAAGATAGTATCAGGAAATTATTCGAGGCCAATGCACCGCCGATAAAGGATAGAGTCATGGCGCTTGACGTGTTACATCGGGCTGGAATAAAAACTTACGCTATGATTGCCCCGGTGCTTCCCGGGGCCGAAGGCCTTATAGAACTATTGGAAGGAAAAGTGGATTATATATTGATCGACCGGATGAATTATAACCATGCCGATGGGATTTATCGGAAATACGGCATGGCGGATAAACTTACAGACGATTATTTCTATCGAACAGCTAAGAAACTTACCGCCACTTGCGAGGAATCCGGTATAGAATGTAACGTTGTTTTTCAAAAAAAATAATCAAATTAAGCGAACTCATTTTAGCACTTGCCTGCTTTCTTCAGATGCTCCAATATCGTAGTGCCAATGGTGCCGCTCGGTAACTTCCCGGACATTAGTGCTTCCGCCTCCTGTTTTAGCCAGAACCAATCCAGGTCTGCCTGCTCTTTTTTGATTTCGTCGTAGATTGCCCTGCAAATCTTCTCCGTAGCTTTATCCATAGCTTCTCCTTTAATCC
>JBAPXT010000133.1:0-1550 GCA_049284355.1 Sedimentisphaerales bacterium | reverse complement strand
ATCATACTCAGCGCGGACAGCCCGCCAAGCGAGATACCTTCGCTCGAAGAACGGCTAATCAGCCGGTTCAACTGGGGCCTGGTGGCGCGAATCGATGCGCCCACCTACGAGACACGCATCGCCATCGTCCAGAAAAAGGCGCATCTGCGCGGACTCGAGGTCAGCGAAGATGTCGCCGGCTACGTAGCCCGCAAGGTCCACGCGAACATAAGAGAGCTTGAAGGGGCGCTGACGACCATTTACGCCGTCGCCAAAACGACGGGAGAAAAAATCACGCTTGAAATGGCACAGACCGCCCTCGACGGGCAGATTGAGGCCACGACGAAACGCATAAAAATCAGCGACATCATCGACGTTGTGTCGCGGCACTTCAACGTACGGCCGGCGGACCTGCAGAGCAAAAAACGCAGCCAGAGCATCGCGGAGCCGCGTCAGATTTGTATGTATCTTGCCCGACAGCTCACTAAGCACAGTTTGGAGGAAATCGGCGGGCATCTGGGCGGCCGAGACCACACGACCGTTATGCACGCCTGCGGGAAAATCGATGGGCTGCAAAAATCCGACTCAGGAATGCACGCCACACTCGACCAGTTGGCGGGACAAATCACGCAATCATCCAGGCCGTAGATAATTTTTCAGGTAAACAAAAACGGGGCGCAAACCGCCCCGTTTTCACATCTATCCTGTCAGGCCAAATACAACTAAAGCGCCTTTGACTGCGGCTATTACCGTATCTTGAGGCAATCAGGCCTGAAGCAGCAGTTGGTCCACTGGCACTGCCCGTGGCAGGTGCCGTAGCAGGCGTTATTACCCTCCGCCCGCTGAATGGAGTGAATCAATTCTATCTTCTTCATATTGCCCGACGAAATGCCGAGATACTTGGCCTTTTCTTTTATATCAGCCATTGACATCGGTTTCGAAACTGTCTTTACCGCAGCCATCTTTTTCTCCTGTAATTGTGTGTTTTTTTCCTGCATCCACGCGGCCAATTGCTTGTCTCCATGCCGCGGGGAAGCTTTATCGTAATACTTATTTTCGGCAGTTTTTGCTCGATTGCATTACTCTCTTTGCACCATAATAGCGGGCTAATCTGAAAACCGCCGAAATCAGGCATCGCAGGAAAGTTTTTTTGGGACTTTTGCACTGTGGTTTTTCGCAGCACCGCAGGCGAGGCAGGTCATTGCGAGCCCCTAAGGGGCGTGGCAATCTCATTTTTACTACAAAAGCCCAAAGACGCTAAGCCATCCAAAGATTTATTTTGTGTCTTTTTGTGCATTTTCGTGGCTAATGAATCAGTGTAATCTGTGGTTCGATTTTCGTGGCTTTGTGTCTTCGTGGTGAAAAATTCATACAAATGTTTAAAACGTTTGTTCGTCAATAGCGCGCAAGCGCCAAAAGACCAATCCCGCAATTTCTAAAATTTTTTTTATTCCTTATCCCATAAACACTTAGGTTTATTTCGGCCTGCCTCCAAAATCGGATTTTTCGTCAAAAGCGCGCAAGTTCGCGCCATATATGGGAGGACCTTGTAGGTCCGACCAGATATGGCG
>JBAPXT010000132.1:0-3297 GCA_049284355.1 Sedimentisphaerales bacterium | reverse complement strand
TTGTAGTACAAAGGGAGACCGGCCTCTCATCTTAATAAACATTAAAGCAAGGCGCGGGTTTCCCTTTTATTATCTAATCAGTTTCTTCTATTTTCTCGACTAAACTGCTGCATCCAATTCCATATTTGTTAGGCCCTTTTTTAACAAGGAAAAAAACTACAGTAGCCTCATCTTCTATTTTGCCGGTAAATTTCTCCCTTTTAGCGTCTTCAAAAAACTCCTTTTCAGCCTTTGCATCAAAACAGTATGTTGTATCTAACAACGAAGCAGGGTACTCTCTTACAAGTTCTTTGAATTTTTCCCTCGAAATATGAATTCCACCCATAAGTGGCTGTACTTCTTTGCCTTTATCCTGTTTAATCCAGAATTCTTTGCCTCTTCTGCTGATTATCTGCGTATAAACGCTTCCCTTTTTTGTAAAAAACGTTCTCCGCATAGCAACCTCTGTCATTCCCGCGAAAGCGGGAATCCAGATGTTTTTATTCTTGCCCTTATGAAAGTGAGGAAAAGTTATTTTAGGTTTTGTTATAGACTCTAATATATTTTATCGTATTTTCTTTCACAATTCCTGAAAAGAATAGACTTTTTTTGTGGGGGCACACGCCTTAAACGCAATCCAATACTTACCCCCTGCTCGGGCTTCCCCCTACTTCCAGTAAGCTTCTGGGGCTTGTTGTACTTTTTGCTCCCAGTTCTTGCTCTTCTTGCTGAACTTGACGTTGTCTTTATATATTTTGACTATCTTAACGCCGTATATTACGTCCCCTTCACGGATTATTTGGCGGTCAACGATAGCGGATGGCTTGTCCGCAGAATAGACTATCCCCGTTACCACTCCGTGCGTTGGCTTAGCTTCAGGTTTTAGCTGGTTTTGCTTCAGTTGTTTTTCAAGCTCCGGCAGGGTGACGGTTAATGCATAGTTTTTTTGCTTTTCAAGGTCCGCGGTTTCCTGCTCTAACTTCGCCAATATCTCGCTCTTTCTTTCAGCTATTCGGCTTTGTGCCACCACAAACCGCTTAGGAGATATTTCGATGACATCTGCTAAATAACCGCGTTCATCTCTAACCTGCTGTATTATTTCGGTCTTGGCTTCAAGCTCCAGGGGTGCTCGATATCCGTAGTCGTTAATGTTAAGGACAACTTTAGCTACTTCCGCCTGTGCAGCAAGGCTGGCAAATATCGGCTTGTCGGCGATTTCGAGCTGGCTAATCTCTGCCTCTGCTCGCTGGTTCAGTTCGATATGCTGGTCTGTATAATAGTTTTCTATCTCGTGGTGCCTGCTCGCAATGTATTTTTCTATCTCTTTCAATTGCTGGTTAGGGTCTTTAGGTTGCTGTTGATTTTCTGCCGCTTGAGAGGGTAGGACTGATACTAATAGCAGACAGCTAACAATTAAGATTAGGGTTTTCATTTTTTGGCCTCCTTCCAGATAATTTTGCTGTTGATAGAATTATACAGTTTTCCAAACTGCAAATCAAGAGAAAATAGGACCAAATACACCCCTCATAGCGTAGCTTTTAACCCTGAGCGTAGTCGAATGGGGAAAACCCCAGAATGTTTACCCACCATCTGTGTGGCGGGTCGTTATCTGGGGGCCACTTACCAATTCACTAATTCCCTTACGCTCTTTTTTACCAGCGAACCAGCAACTAACTCGCCCCCAATTTCTTATAAGCAGCCATTGCAGCATCTAAAACGGCTTTTACAGCCACATTGTGTTTTTTTGCTGCAGAAATGCAGTCTGAAAACTCCGGCTTAGCGTTTACGATTTTCCCACCCAATGTGCCGGTCTTTATTTTTATTTCGCCGAATTCAGTTTGTACAGCAACAAACTCCCTCGCCAGTTTGCTCCTTTGCAAAATTTGCCTTCTGACACCAAACGTAAGTCCTTCTTCGAAAAGGATTTGCTCTATTTGCTGAACGTCTTCGATTTTGCAGATAACAGATATTTGCTCAGCGGGTCGACCCTGTTTCATATAAATCGGCGTGGTAAAAACATCCAGAGCCCCACGGCTGAACAGTTTCTCCGTTACAGAACCAACTATTTCGCCGCTCGCATCGTCGATATTAGTTTCAAGCAGACAGACAGAATCGGCGTTAGCTTCCGTCTCATCCGTAATTTGTCCCAGAATCAGCCGCAGAATGTTAGGGAATTTCTCCGATTCCAGTGACCCTGCTCCATACCCTATCGCCTCGATTTTCATTGCCGGCAAGGGGCAGAATCGGTCAACCACAGTTGTCAAAATCGCTGCTGCGGTGGGAGTCAGCAGCTCGAACTGTCCCGGCCCGCCGACGATTGGAACACCTTTAAGCAGTTCCATTGTTGCAGGTGCAGGGACCGGCAACAGTTGGTGAGCGCACTCAATAGCACCGCCGCCGACGCTCAAGGCTGAGCAATATACTTTATTGAGCCCTAAAGCCTCAAAACCAATAGATGCAGAGACAATATCGACAATCGAATCGAGGGCTCCTACCTCGTGGAAGTGGACATCATTGGGGTCTTTGCCGTGAACGGCTCCTTCGGCCTGAGCGACTTTTTCAAAGACGGCAATTGCCGTTTTTTTGGCTTGTTCGCTTATTTTGCTTTGAGTGATGATTTTGGTTATATCTTTGAGATTTCGATGTTTATGTTCTTTTTGCACGATGGGGAAAAAGCTAAGCGCTCTTAAGCCGGCACGTTTTGTTTCGGATATTTTTATATCGAGGTTTTTCAGGCCAAGCGTTGCAAGCTGGGCTTTTAGAAAATCGGCGTCGAGGCCGGCATCGAGCATTGCGGCGACAATCATATCGCCGGCGGCGCCGGCGAAACAATCGAAATAGGCGATTTTCATAACTGTAACCTTATAAAAGCAGTAATGTTACAGCAATTATCCATGAAAAAAATATTTCTTCAAGCACAAATAACAGCGTTAGGGAAAATTCGGTTTTGCGTGTTAAAAGGGGAGGTTTGGGTAAGATGGGTAATTTAGGGGAGTGGAAAATGCGAGGGAGTCATTTCGTAAAATGGCTCCAAATGGGCCAACGGCGAGGGTTTAGGGGGAAACGTTCGAAAATATTCGAAAACGTTCGAAAACCATATATAGAAATATTCGAAAACTGTATGGGAATCTTCAAAAGTTGTATAGAAACATTCGAAACTATTCGAAAATTTTGGAAACCTCCTGCGCTTTTGATTGATTTTTCCTCATATAGGTTTTCATTCGTGCCAGGTTGTTTGTCTGAGCCAATCTTCAACAAGTAAGGCAAGGTCGGAGATGTCAACCAGACCATCACGATTGAGATCGCCCGGCTGCTGGT
>JBAPXT010000131.1:0-1543 GCA_049284355.1 Sedimentisphaerales bacterium | reverse complement strand
GTCCCTACAAGCAAATTCTCATGAGGATCAGACGTTCCACGGTTACATCCAGCATGAATTCCTATACAACCTCTACATCTAAAGCTTTCTTTTTTGTACATGTAACTCAAACCTCGACTATCTCTCTTCCCCGAAATCTGGAACCTTGAGTAAATGCAAGTTGCCTGCACAAATGTCCGGCAAGAGCACGCTCCTCCCTTT
Organism: Sedimentisphaerales bacterium; assembly: GCA_049284355.1. Lineage (GTDB taxonomy): Bacteria > Planctomycetota > Phycisphaerae > Sedimentisphaerales > Anaerobacaceae > CAIYOL01. The sequence continues at coordinate 1,342 of JBAPXT010000131.1, read as the reverse complement.
CATTGCCCGAGCAGCGAGCTTAGCCCACTCAGCATTCGAAATTTTCTTGAACATTTTCCACCAGGAAATTTATTGTGATTGATGTATTGGGAACCCGCATAAAGCACTGCGAAATTGGCAGAACTTAGCTTCGCTTTTGGAATCTGCTCGATTCGAATGCACATTCAGACTCCTTATTGATGCTTGATATGAACCACTTACAGCGATTCCACCGCGAGCAATCGCCACATTTCTCGATCATTTCTTTTGCCACCTATAACTTCTACGGAGTTCGCCCCTTGCCTATGCCATCAGGGTGTCTCAAGATTTAGGAGCATCGACAATTTCGATTGCGGCAATCCATTTTTGGCCACAATCTCAATTAGGAGCCGTTGAATCATATCGTTTTGTTCTTCATTTGTGGGTGATGTCGTCATCGTATTCCCTCCTACCGAATAATTTTGCTCTCTCCTCAAACGGCTCGCCCAAGGAAATTCCGCAGGCTGATCCTATTTGATTTTTGAAGTCCCAACTTATTGACCACTCTTCGCAAATACCACCCTACGCGTCTGCCTTGATATCCTTGATATTTTCGACTCTGATATTTTAAATGATTTACCATAACCAAAACTCCTATTATTCGCCTAACCTTGTATTTGGCCCTTATTAGGCTTTATCTTTTCTATTTCTGCGAAATAAACATTATACGTAATTCGTTTTTTTTTGGGGGGGGAACCTTTCAATTCGGGTGCCTCTTAGTCCCATTTGACATGCATACACTGCGACTACATAGTATATAAAGCTTATGGAACTTTAATATTATGATACCAAAAGCTTTTTATTTAAAGATATTGTGTTAAGAGTTAGATTTTGGTTTACACAATACCTTGCTTGGAATAAGATGAGGGCTTTTGTCTAAGAACGAGGTAAGTAATCATAGGCTAGAGCACTTTTATTCCGCCTTAACTGGTATTACTAGACCATCATTGACAGGGCGAAGTATTGAACAAGAATCTAATCCTGTCAGTACCTCAGAATTGCCCCTAAATTCCCGATACTCTCCAGGAAAGCGTCGTCCTCTACCAAAACCACCTCTGTTCCCATATTTTCTGCCAGCTCGTAGAGGTTCTCCAGGCTAAGTGCAGCAGTTTCACTGCCACAGGTAGGGCATTTCACTCCATCTGAATCGATGTGATAGCAGCTCTTGCAGATCATTCCGGGCAGGGCAAAGCCCTTTGTGATCAAAAGGCAGTCCACCCGTCCCTCCTTCAGCGCATTTCTGACTTCGGTCAGACCATAAGCAGCAGGATGTCCGCGAAGCACGGCTTCTTTTAGCTTTTCAGCTAACATCTTTTCTCTGGAC
>JBAPXT010000130.1:0-3407 GCA_049284355.1 Sedimentisphaerales bacterium | reverse complement strand
CCCTTAAGACTGCTATAATCTGCTCCTGATTGAATCTTGTGCCACGCATTGTGTGCCTCCTTTTTTCGGGTTCTAACATGCTGGCATTCTAATTGCAAGTGGCACAGTTTTTGGGGGTAAGGTCAGCAGGAGAAAGGAATATTTAGAATTTCTTTGTAATCATAATAATGAAACTTTTGTAAGGGCATGGATAAAATCAAATTATCTTTTAAGAAAATTTCAAGTTTCACCAAGCCAAGTTATGATTACAAAAATACTTATGGGCTTTGGTGGTAGAACTCCTGCTTATGACAGCAGATTTTTGGATACTCTTAAATCAAACCCCACTTTTTTATTTTATGGGATTCGTTACTTCGTAGAACTGCTAAAGGAAAGTGGTTTTAAAGAATTAAAAACACATAGTGGTAAAAACATAATACCATGGGAACGTGTTTTAGACATGGCATTTTGGTTATGGTCGGCAAGAGAATCAAGAGAACCTCTAATTGAACTATGAACTTAGAAAACTCCAATGAACTTTTCTTAACCTTATGGGGAAAAATCAATCAAAAGCGCAGGGGGTTAAGACCCTAAAATTCATTTTTTCAAAATTTTTTCTATCTCTTTTGCTATAACAACTTAGCCAAAACCGCACGCTCTAAACGAGCATAATTTTCGCATCAATCGCGCAAGTTCGTCCAACTGTGGATGAGGCGTATTTTGCGCAGCATGGCCGAGCCACTTGTCCGCCATAGCCCCCCGTCCTTCGTAGCCTTGGTGAAGAAGGATTGGCGACGGCGGATTCTCGAAGTGTAAACCCTTTAGAGGAATTTCAAATTACCAAGTAATAAATAATAAATCATAAATAATAAATTATAAATCGTCCGTCGTAGCAAAGCGGAAACGGAAGCCTTAGCGAAGGCGGAAACCCCATAGGAGATTCTCTATCAACTACGAACTATGAACAATGAACCATCAAAAACGAACCCAACCTGTACTGAGCTTTGTCGAAGGGTCGACTCGATGTATGCAATCAATTCATTTGCAGACTTGTCTCGGTTCTTACAAATTGGCGAATTATTTCCCTATCTCTTGAAGTCTCCTTATGACCTCAAGGCAAGCCCTTCCGTTATGATATGGCCCCTTCCACTCAGAAACTTTCAAATTACTTCTATCAGATGCCCAAAACCATTCGCCATATTCCGAGTCAACAATATGCTCATGGATATATGACCAGCTTCGCTCGGCACCTTCAAAGAAATGCTCCTGTCCGCTGAGCTGGTAAGCGTTAATGAGGCCTACCACCGCCTCAGCCTGTGGCCACCAGTCTTTCTGTGCGTTCGTGATATGCCCACCCTCAGCTTCATAGAAAAGGCTTCCATCGGTGTCAAAACCAATATCGCATACCGCCTGGACCATCTTCATTGCTATTGACTGTATCTGTTTTATGGTGTGCTCATCGCCCAGGACTTCAGCCGCTTCGTACAAGAGCCAGCTGCCCTCAATATCATGGCCAAATGAAATTATATCCTTGGTCGAATGCCAGTTTTCGTCGAAAAACAGGTTAAAGTGATAGGTTTTTGAGTTAATGATATGTTTCTGGAAGATTTCGATTAGCTCTATCAATCTCGATTTTAGTTTTTCGTCTTTCCAGGCACGATACAGGTTTGTATATGCCTCCAGCAGGTGAAGATGCGTATTCATAGTTTTTTTCTCTCGCGCATCGCCGCTTGCCAGCCTTGCTTTTTCGGTAGCTGACCAATCTCTTTTGAACGTCTCAAAGTAGCCTTTGTTCGCATCATCGTGACAGTGCTTCTCTATCAGGTTAAAAAGCTCTTTTGCTTTCTCAAGCGCAGCCTTGTCGCCTGTGGCAAGGTAATACTCCGATAGGCCATAAATTAAAAACGACTGACCGTACACCTCTTTGCTGTCATCCACCGCTTTGCCTGTGTGGTCGAGCAGCCAATACGCACCCCCAAACTGCTTATCCCAGAAGTATTGCATTATATAATCATAAGACCGTTTGGCCATCTTAAGATATTCGTCGTTTTTCTCAAATCGATAGGCTGCTGAGAATGTCCACAAAATTCGGGCATTTAGCACCAGCCCCTTCGGGGCATCCTTCACGACGCTCCTGTCATTGGACATCCTGCCGATAAAACCGCCATATTCATTGTCCTGGCAGTATATTATCCAGAACCGAAGAATGTTCTGTTCTAATTCATTTCGTGCGCCTCTTAGAAAACTCTCGACTCGCCCTTTGTCAATCATTGCTTGTGTTTCTCCATTTTTTATCTCACTCCTTGATATCTGCAAATCTTCAGCCGACACTGCCCAGACTGACGAAGATAGCATCAGCGGAAGAAACATAGATATTGCAGTGAAAATAGCTCTTTCCATTAGTTAATCCTCCCAGAGAAAGTACCATAACATACTCTTTCCTCCTGAAGAAATACGGTCGTCATCCGAGGTAACTGTTGTATCTCCTTCAGACGGAACATGACATATATTTAAATAATTCAAATTGGTATTGCAAGTCAAAATTAATTGTTCTACTAACAACCTGCGAGCATGCACGGCTGCTCACCACCCTGGAACCGAGACCGGAAAAGTCTAAGAAGGAACAGTTCGCAGTATCGGCCGGATGAAAGGGCAGGATAAATAATGCTACTTTTGCCCGATTGTACTTCTATTGGGCTAAGGCACTATCACTATTTTGCTGCAACTCCCAACTATGAACAGACATAACATAGTCAGGAAGACAGGCATGGCATAAGCGACTTATCAAAATCCTTCGAGCCAATTCCGGGCGAAGAAGGCATATTCGTAGAAATTGATTATACAATCGTCATTCAAATCCAGGTCGGCAGTCTCATTACAATCATTCACCAGCCAGACTTCACAAAAGCCGGGTATATCAGATATATTTACTAAACCTTCACCTGTAAAATCGCCGTAGGGGCATTCAGGCTGGTTGGCGTCTCTCCTCAAATAAAGCGTATCTTTTACAAAACCGCCCATTTGTGCTTCGCCGACGCGAAGCACCCAAGTCGAATAAAACATCGGCGGTTCCCAGTCATAACTGGCAACCCAGGCACTATTGCTGATTTTGCGTGCCTCATCAAAGTCCATTAGCGGCTGGCCATAGTTTGTAATCGTCCCTGTATTAAGGTTTCCCGAAGACGCATCTATGCTGAATCCCCATTCGCTCATAAAAACGGGGTAGCGAGTAAGACAAGTATTAATCTGAGCTTTATACGACGGCCCCCAGTAAGAATCGAGCCAATGGCCGGGGTAAATATGCGACACCATAACGATGTTGCTCCCCGTAAGAGGATTAGCTGCCGCCGGCCCTATAAGCTGAGAATAGTATGGGCCGGCCACAAGGATAAGATTGTGGGGCGCATAAGTGCGTACGATGTTAATCC
>JBAPXT010000129.1:0-23953 GCA_049284355.1 Sedimentisphaerales bacterium | reverse complement strand
TGAGAAAGAAATCGGAGAAAATGGTTTTGGTTATGACCCGATTTTTTTTGTGCCGAAGTTGGAAAAAAGCGTTGCACAACTGACCCGTGAGGGGAAAAACGCGATTTCACACCGCGGCAACGCTATTCGAAAATTAGCCCCCTTTCTTTACAAACTTACACAAAACCAAAAATTTTAGTTACCCTAATCTGCACCAAGGATAAAACGGCGTCGGGGAAATCTACCAAGCAACCGGCTTTCGGGTAAGAACAAGCGCCACCATTAAACCTAAAAGCACAAGCGATGTTATCAACATTTCCCAAAACTCCTTTTTATGCACAAGTTTTTCAGATGAAAGCACCAAACTATGCTCCCATTGATGTAATCTTTGGTCTAACCGGGTTATCTTTCTTCTTGTATCCATTTTTAACGCTCCTTTACGCTCTTGTATCTTTATGTATTACTACGTCTGTTCCGCAGGTTGCGTTCAAAAATATAGCGGTCAAATCGTATGGAAATTATTTTCCCTTGACAATATCGGCATTAGTCTGTATTTGTCCATTTCTCAATTTTTTTCTGAAAATAGCCGACTAATAGTTGGCGAACGGCGTTTGACGACTGAAAGATAAGTTTTATTTATGGCGAAATCGAATAATAAGAAATCATTAGTGATTGTGGAATCGCCGGCAAAGGCAAAGACGATAAATAAATATCTCGGCTCGGATTTCGAAGTAAAGGCGTCGATGGGGCACGTTCGCGACCTGCCTTCGAAGGGACTTAGCGTCGATATCGAAAATAATTTCGAGCCGACTTATGAAATTACATCAGGCAGAAAAAAAATTGTCAGTTCCCTAAAGGCATCGGCAAAAAACTGCAACAAACTATACCTCGCAACAGACCTTGACAGAGAAGGCGAAGCAATCGCCTGGCATCTGTCGCAAGTCCTGGGGGTGCCGGAAGAGAGGACCTACCGCGTGATTTTCAATGCCATAACGCAATCGGCGATAAAACAGGCCTTTGCCGAGCCGGGCAGGATTGATATAGACAAGGTTATGGCGCAGCAGGCAAGGCGAATCCTCGACCGGATAGTCGGCTATCAGATAAGCCCCCTGCTGTGGAGGAAAGTTGCCAGAGGACTTTCCGCGGGACGTGTGCAGTCGGTTGCGGTCAAAATAATTGTTGAAAAGGAAAGGGAAATCCGCGCTTTCAAGCCCAAAGAATACTGGCTTATTCCGGCGGTTTTTACCACTGATTTACAAAGCAACTACCATCAAGAATGGGCGAATTTTGTAACGGTAAAAACCGAAAGCGACAAGCCAGCTACCATTGTGGAACAAAACGAATGGCTTTTAGCGCACAATGCCTTCAGGGCGGAATTTGTCAGGATAGGCGATGAGAAATTCGCAGCTTCCACAAAGCAAGAAGCGGAGAAGGCGTTCGGTATGCTAAAAGATGCGAAGTTTAAGGTCGCTGCCATAGAGACAAAGGAATCGGTATCGCATCCGCCGGGGCCTTTTATAACTTCGACGCTGCAACAGACAGCTGCAAATCAGTTAGGTTTTGCAGCGAAAAGAACTATGCGGGTGGCCCAGCAATTATACGAAGGGATTGATTTGGGGTCGATGGGACATCTGGGCCTTATTACCTATATGCGAACAGACAGCACGCATCTGTCGGGCGAAGCCATACAAGAAGCACGCAATTATATCAGCAATCATCTGGGGAACAATTATCTGCCGGAGAAGGCGAATGTTTATGCTTCAAAGAAAGGCGCACAGCAGGCACACGAAGCCATCCGGCCAACGGACGTTGACTTCGGGCCATCGGATGTAAAGCAGTTTTTAACGGCGGAGCAATACAAGCTCTATGACCTTGTGTGGCGGCGGTTCGTGGCGTGCCAGATGGCGTCGGCAAAGTGGGAGCAAACGACACTGGATATCGCAGCGGAGACATCGGCCGGGCGATGCTGGTACAGAGCTACGGGCCGGGTTCTGGTTTTTGACGGTTTCAGCAAAATCTGGGGGACGCCGTCAAATCAGCAGCAACTGCCGTCTTTGAAACAAGGCCAGGATTTGGCGGTGGTGGATATAAAGGCTGAGCAGCATTTTACCAAGGCGCCTGCCCGATATACCGAAGGCTCGTTAGTAAAGGCGCTTGAAAAAGAGGGCATCGGCCGGCCAAGCACATACGCTTCAATCATCAGCACCATCCAGGAGAGAGGTTACGTTGAGCAAACAGAGAAAAAATTCTTCGCCACAGACCTTGGCGAGGTGGTTACCGACAAGCTCAATGAGTACTTTCCGAAAATAATGGATATCGCCTTCACGCGGTATATGGAAGAGCAATTAGACAAGATTGAGGAACAGCACTTAGACTGGCTTGGCGTTCTGAGGGAGTTTTACGGGCCATTCAAGCAAAGCCTCGAAACAGCAACAGCGGAGATGGAACATGCCAAAGCGGAGGTCAAACCAAGCGAATATAAATGCCCGGAGTGCGGCAAATCGCTTGTTTACAGGTTTGGCAAAAACGGAAGATTTCTGAGTTGTTCAGGCTACCCGGAATGTAAATTTGCGAACCCATGCGACAGAGACGGCAAAATAATTGAGGAAAAAGTAAGCGGTCATAAATGCCCCGTCTGCGGCAAGCAAATGGTCGAGAGACACGGCCGATTCGGGCCATTTTTGGGCTGCAGCGATTATCCAAACTGCAAAACGATTCTTAAGCTGGATAAAGAAGGCAACGCCCTTCCGCCAAAAAAACCACCTGAGCCGACAGGGGTAAAGTGTTACAAGTGCAAAGGTGGCGAACTGGTGGTACGAGAGAGCAAAAAAGGGCCCTTCTTAGGCTGCAACCGGTTCCCGAAGTGCAGAACAATCGTCAGCATTAAGCAACTGGAGCATCTAAAGCAATTGCAGTTGTCCGGTCAATGGCCGCCGGAGGCACCCGAAAAAGTCGACCAAATCCTCGGAAGAAAAAGTACTCAGAAAACTAAAAAGGCAAAAGTAACGGGTTAACAATAAGGCAATTACAGTTGCTTTGTAAAAAAAGGAAATGTGAGCATGTCAGGCGCTGTTTCGATTGTAGAAGCAAAGGAATCCGATTTGCCGGCAATCAAGGGTTTATTAGCAGAACTCGTTAATGCAATACAGGATTCAGAAAGTCTTGATATTAATAAGGCCATGGGGAATTGTCGCATTCTGCTTAATGATGCGAATTGTAATCTTTTAGTTGCAAAGGTCGGAGATTCTGTGGTGGGATTCATCAATTTTACGACCCGCAAGACCGCTTTGCACCTGGCCCCGAGTGGGTTAATTGACGAACTTATTGTCTCCGAAAAATACCGCGGTCAAGGCATCGGCAGGCAGCTTATATCGGCTGCCGTTGATAAGTGTCGCCAGCTTGGGTGCTGCGAAATTGAAGTGAGTACTGAAAAAACAAATACTAAAGCCAGAGAATTCTACAAAAGCTCCGGATTTGAGGATGTTAGCATCCTACTGGAAATGCACCTCTAATAAACCAAAAAGTTTGCAAAATTGGTTTTCGGTTAGTACAATAATCATAAAGTGTATCTCCAAGTAGAGGCGAGAATTGCGACAATGGCGAAAAAAAACCAAATTGAGACAAAGTCGCTTGAGACGGTTGAGCCGATAGGCAAACGCGTGCTGATTCGCAAAGACGAGGACAAGAAAGAAACCAAAGGCGGAATCAGGCTGCCGGACAATATAGAAATCCCGACGATAACCGGCCGAATCGTATCAATCTCCGCTGAAGTTGAAAACTCGCCGGACATACCGCTGCGTCAATATGACAAGGTACTGTTCAATCCCAAAGGCGCTATACCGGTTGATTTCGAAGGAGATAATCGTCTGTTCGTGGTCGAGGTCGAAAACATCGTCGCGGTATTCAGAAAATCATAACCGACGCAGTGGGAAGTTTCCTACAAAGACTGATGCAGTTTGGTGAGATAATATAAAAAAATAAAAGCCGGAAGGAAAATGTGCCTTCCGGCTTTTTCTTCAGCGCTGCCATGGCAATCGCTAAAGAATGGGGGGACAATTGCAATAATTGCTTCTTTATAAATGTTTTTTGCGTCTTCTGCGGAGCAGGATTAATCCGCCGATGCTGAGCAGGCAAACCGTTGCCGGCTCAGGAACCTGAGTCTGGCTGTAGAACTGGAATAGCCCGCTGAGGTGTGCTGAACCATTGGTGCCGCCGGTGATGGAGATGTCCTTGCTGAAAATCCAGATTTCCTTGCGGGGCACAAACTCTTTATGGGCTACGAGATAGGCACCATCGTCACCTGCCTGCTTAGAGGCGCTAAGTGAGGCAATGACGTCACCATCAGGAAAGGGCGCATCCCAGACGGTTTCACCAACATTGACTACGCCGGTGCCGGTAGCTGAAGAACCGGTGATGACCAGCTCAACATCCTTGATGTACTCATCAGAACCGGGCAAAACGGAAACCTTAAAGTTTAAATCAGCGTTGATGCTCTGGCCTGAAGCGGCATTCCACGAAAGGAGGAACCATAGGCCATAATTGCCGTCGTTTTGGCCACCCTGCACTAACAACGAGTCGGCAGTTGGAGCGATTGCCCCGCCTACGCCGATGCCGAACACATCAATCTCCGAAAACTTTTTGTCGCCAAAGATGAGAGTCCTATCCGGCAGGGAACTTATCGGAACTGGGGCGCCTGTGAGAGGCACCCATTGGGCTGATGCAGAAATTGCAAGCACAGCAATGATTAAACAACTCAGAATAACACTTGAAATTTTCATTTTAGAGTCCTCACTAAAAAGACACTTACATCCCGGGTATTCCGGATTTAGTGAGTTTTCTTCCGCCCCTTTTGGGTGGTAGTTTGGCTGGTATATCAACTACCTGCTATATAAAGCGCAGCTAAACCACACTTAAAACATATAACCCGTATATCTGTGAACTTCTCTCTTCCAACCCCCATCCTTTGCTGGTGTGTATTGTGTATACTTAACACAAGCCCTAAATACACAAAACAAAAAACGAAAAAAAATAGATATTTACTTTTTACTGATGAGTTCTCTCGCCGCCCCCTAAGCTGGCATTGTTATTTAACCAGATTGGCTGACAGAAGTCAAGTGCTTTTTCTAAAAATTTTGACGACGGCTAAATAAAGGGGTGACACATGGCTTAAAATGCCGCTTAAAAGGGCTGAAAAGGGCGATTTCAGGCAATCTGCAGGCGAAAATTTTTTTACAAAAATTACTTCTACCGCAAAAATTTATCGCAGCCGCTCATCGTTTGTGCGTTTAGCTTTTCCTGGTTGTTTTTCTTATTGGCTTTTCCTGTATAAATCTGCTGATGTTGCGAATCGCCTGACGCAGGCGCTGCTCGTTTTCGACAAGAGCTATTCGCATATAATTTTCGCCGTTTTCTCCGAAAGCCCTGCCCGGTGCAATTACAACCTCAGCATACTCCACAAGGTCCATTGCATAATCGATACTGCCCTTGCCTTTGGAGTGTTCGGGCGGCACTTTCGCCCAAACGAACATTGAAGCGCGGGGTTTCTGAACTTCCCAGCCGATTCTGTTAAGTCCGTCGCAGACGACGTCCCGGCGGGACTGATACTTTTGGTTTTGAGCGACAATATCGTTGCTGCATTCCCGCATCGCGATGATTCCAGCAATCTGAACTGCCTGGAATATACCGTAGTCATAGTAGCCCTTGATAGTTGCGAGGTAGTTAATCATATCTTTATTCCCTGCGGCGAAGCCGATTCTGAAACCGGCCATATTATAGGGCTTACTCAGTGTAGTAAACTCAACGCCGACGTCTTTTGCTCCCTTAACAGAAAGAAAACTCGGCGCTTTATAACCGTCGAAGCAGGTTTCGCCGTAGGCAAAATCGTGAATGACAGCTATTCCGAACCGCTTTGCCAAATCGACAACCGGCTCAAAGAACCCCTCATCAACGGTCATTGCGGTGGGGTTGTGAGGGTAATTGAGAATCAGCAGCTTCGGCCTGGGGTACAATTGCTCGCAGACCGTCGCTATGGTATTAATAAACTTTTCATCATTGCCCAGAGGCACCGTTATCACATTTGCCCCAGCCAAAGCTACAGCGTAATTGTGTATTGGGAAAGCCGGGTCTGGGACAATTGCGGTATCGCCAGGCCCCAACATCGCCAAGCACATATGGCTGAAACCTTCCTTCGAGCCGATGCAAGCCAGCACTTCCGTCTCCGGGTCCAGCTGCACATTCCAAAGGCGGGCGTATTTTTTGGCAATCTCGCCTCGCAGATTCTTAATGCCTTTTGAAGCGCTGTATCGGTGGTTGCGTGGGTCCCTGGCCGCTTCGCAGAGTTTGTCAACGATGATTTGCGGCGCCGGGTCAGTGGGATTACCCATCCCAAGGTCGATAATATCCGCACCTTGCTGCCGTTTGGCCAGTTTCAAAGCATTTAATCGCCCAAACAAATAAGGCGGCAAACGTGTTATCCTTTGTGCCGGCTCAATTTTAAATTCGGTCATAATCTTTACCTATAAATCAAAAAAAGCATCCTTAATACAATCGGATAGTCTACACCTAAAGAATAAATTTTCAAATCATATTTATAGAGTATGACCGACAGAAGGAAATTAAAAAGTAACAGCAGGAAGTGAGGAGAAGGAAACAGTCAAATAAAAACCCAAAAACAGGATTGAAAACAGCCGCAGGACGGCGGCAGAATGATTTTCCAAAGAAGAGCGTATCGTGCCCAGAGTGCAGATTTTGTTATTCCCATTCAATAGTTGCCGGCGGCTTACTCGATATATCATACACGACGCGGTTAACCCCCCGAACCTCATTAATAATTCTGCTGGATATTACACCCAAAACGTCGTAAGGAATTTGTGAGAAATCGGCGGTCATAAAATCGGGAGTCTCGACCGCCCGAACAGCGATGACGTTCTCGTAGCTTCGTTCATCGCCCATCACACCGACGGTTGAGACAGGCAAAAGAACTGTTAACGCCTGCGATATTTTTCTATACAGTCCCGCTGATTTTATTTCATCTATTAAGATTTCATCAGCAGCCCGCAGAATTTGCAGCCTTTGTTCTGTGACTTCACCGATAATTCTAACTGCAAGGCCCGGTCCCGGGAAAGGATGCCGCCAGATAATATCTTCCGGCAATCCGAGATATTCGCCGACGGTGCGGACCTCGTCCTTAAACAAATCCCGCAACGGCTCAATCAACTCAAAGCCGAGCTGCTTCGGCAGAGCACCTACATTATGGTGGAGCTTTATGTTGGCGGCGGGATTGCCGTCTTTAGAGCCAGATTCGATAACATCAGGATAAAGCGTTCCCTGCGCGAGGAACCTGGCATTTGGAATCTTCGACGCCTCAGACTTAAAAGCCTCGATGAATTCAGAGCCGATTACCCTTCGCTTTTGCTGGGGGTCTGTTATGCCGGATAAACCACCCAAGAACTGCCTGGACCAATCAACAACCCGTAAGTTTATGTGAAAATGGTCCCTGAAAGTTGTGACAACACTTTCGCGTTCATTGCTTCGGAGCAGGCCATTATCGACAAAAATACAGACAAGCTGGTCGCCTATCGCTTTGTGAACGAGGGAAGCGGTAACCGATGAGTCGACGCCGCCGCTCAGACCGCATATAACCATAGCATCGCCGACTTTTCGGCGAATCTCTTCGGTTGTTTTGTCGACAAAGTCGCTCATCTTCCAATCGCCGCTGCAGCGGCAAATATTATAAAGGAAATTTTTCAAAATCGCAGGTCCCTGCGGTGTGTGCGCAACCTCAGGATGGAATTGAACGCCGAAAAAATTCTTCTCTCTGTGCCTTACCGCAGCGTGCGGACAGGTCTCTGTAGTGGCGAGCGTTACGAAATCATCACCCAATTTGCTGACCTGATCACCGTGGCTGGCCCAGACCGTGATTGAATCCGGCAGATTTGCAAATAAATCACTTTTGTTAATTATAGACAGAGTGGTCCTGCCATACTCTCGTCTTTGTGCGGGGATAACCTGGCTGCCGAGGATTTTACATCCGAGCTGCATTCCGTAACAGATGCCCAAAATCGGTACGCCAAGGTCGAAGATTTTTCGGTCGCAATCCGGCGCACCTTCGGCATAGACGCTTGCGGGGCCGCCGGAGAGTATCAAGCCTTTGAGAGGCAGCTGCTGTAACTGCTTGGCCGTTATGTCCGCCCGAAAAATTTCTGAGTAAACGTTGTGTTCCCGAACCCGCCTTGCTATCAGCTGGATGTACTGACTGCCAAAATCCAGAATAGCTATCATCTCACGGTTCATAATTCGTTAATCATGCCCAAATAAACCGTTTAGTCTTCGGAAGGCACAGTTGCCGAATAGTTCGGCGCTTCTTTAGTTATCTGTATATCGTGCGGATGCGATTCGCTAACAGAGGCGGGGCTAACACGTACAAAGCGGCTATTTTTTCTAAGCTCTTCGATATTTCTTGCGCCGCAATAGCCCATTCCCGCCTTGAGACCGCCAACAAGCTGATAGACAAAATCGGCCAGTGTTCCACGGTACGGCACCCGGCCTTCAACACCTTCGGGGACAAGTTTGTCTTTCTCAGTCGTTTTCTTTTGGCCGTATCTTTCCGCTGAGCCTTTGACCATCGCCCCTAAAGAACCCATACCTCTGTATTCCTTGAACTGTCTGCCCTTATAGATAACCAATTGTCCCGGACTTTCCTTCAGACCTGCAAACAACGAGCCTATCATCACGCTTGAAGCGCCGGCGGCAATCGCCTTTGTTATATCACCAGAGAGCCTTACTCCCCCATCGGCAATGACCGGGATATTATGCTTGTCGGCCACCTCGGTGCAGTTGATTATCGCTGATATCTGCGGGACACCGGCGCCGGAAATTACTCTGGTAGTACAAATTGCTCCAGGGCCGATGCCGACCTTGAGAGCGTTTGCACCGGCAGCTATCAAATCCTCGGCCGCCTTTGCTGTCGCAATATTTCCTGCAATTATGTCAATGTCGTACTTACTTTTGATTGTCTTGAGGGTATCAATAACATTTTGCGAATGTCCGTGAGCGGTGTCGACCACGATAACATCAACCTCAGCCTCTATCAGAGCGGCAATCCTATCGTAGTCCAGCACACCCACCGCCGCCCCGGTTCGCAGCCTGCCTCGTTTGTCCCTTGCCGCCAGCGGATACTGCTGAACACGGTCAATGTCCCTCATCGTAATCAGGCCAGCCAATTCGCCTTTCGAATTGACCAGAGGCAGCTTCTCGACCTTGTGCTTTTGCAGAATCCCTTTTGCCTGTTCGAGCGTTGTCTCAGCTGGGGCTGTAATGAGCTTATCTTTTGTCATTACCGTGCTTATTTTGACGTCGTAGTCTTTTAGGAATTTTAAATCCCTGCGTGTCAGGATGCCCACCAGTTTTTTGCCGTCAACGATGGGAAAGCCTGAGACATTATATTCACTCATCAGTTCCCTCGCTCTTCTTACAGGTTCGGCAGGTGATAATGTTACGGGGTCGAGAACGCGTTCGTTCTCAGAGCGTTTGACCTTGGCGACCTCCAGCCTTTGTGCTTCAATCGACAGATTTTTGTGAATTATGCCTATGCCGCCTTCCTGTGCCAGCGCTATCGCCAGCTGCGCCTCTGTAACGGTATCCATAGCGGCGGAGACGATGGGGATATTTAGCGCGATATTGTTGGTAAGCTGCGTGCTGGTCTCGGCCTGACTCGGCACAAAATCGCTCCTGGCGGGTATAAGCAGCACATCATCGAAGGTTATACCTTCTGCGACGATTTTACTCTTGTCCATTATTCTCTCCAATTACGCTGCTTTGTATTATATTAAGCCAGCCAGTATAATAATGCTATAATCAGGCGTCAAACCTAATTTTTCAGCTCCTTGTTCTGTTCACTATGCTTTTTTGTGTGCCGCCATAGTAGTATAAGGTAAGGTTATTCAAAGATTAAGTTTGCGAAAAACAGTTTGACGCTGGCTGGCTCGAGAGTTTACAATTCCTTAGTTTTTTTGAGTTCAATCAGGAAGATTTCTGCAATTTGAAAAAGAATATATGGGGCGAGGTCCTGAAGAGACCAAGACCTATATCATCGATGACGTGATATTGGTTCAGCCTTTTTTGTTGGCCAATGGCGGAATGCTGTCGGCTTATGAGATTAAACTATGAATCGAGTTATTAAGGATTTTATGCAAAGAGGAGTGGTTATATGCATGGTCGGTGCAACCGCAGCTGAGGTCGCAAGAATAATGCTCGATAACAATGTTTCAACTCTGGTGGTGATAGACGAGCGCCTTAACGCCTGCGGGGTTATTTCAAAAACCGATTTGATTCGGTTCTATGGCAAGGATTTGTCCGCGATTACCGCTGAAGACATTATGAGCACCGAGATATTAACCATCTCGCCGGAGACCCTGGTTCATGAAGCGGTTCAATTGATGCTGGAGCATAGAGTTCATCAGTTGGTGATTGTTACACAGGCAGGATCTCATCGCCGGCCTGTAGCCATATTCACAAGCGGAGATGCAGTTGCCTTGATGGCGGGTGAATCCGGTCCGCGCTCGGAGGCACAGATACACTGTAGCGCCTGCCTGCGAAAGCTTATATCCCTTGGTTCAGATAAAGGAATTTCCGGCAGCGAAAAAAAGTCTTGACAGGAGTTGTCTGCTATAGCTAAAATCCGGCGATTTTTTGTGCCTATATTTTAATCTTATAGGAGGTAATAAGCAAAAATGCCTGACATAAGCAAATTATTGAAAAAGAAATTAACTGCTGAGAATTATAACAAGCTCATCGCTCTGGACAACCCGAAGGTGCACGAGTTTGTGGCCGATGCAATTGAGCTTTGCAGCCCAGCGTCGGTTTTTGTCTGTACAGATAAGGCCGAAGATTTGGAAGATACCCGCAGACGTGCGGTAGAAACTGGTGAAGAAAAACCCTTAAGGATGCAGGGACACACTATCCACTTTGACGGGATGGAGGACCAGGGGCGCGACCGAGAAGTCACCAGATACCTGGTTCCGAAGACCGAGACGCTGAGCGAGGCGCTTAATCAAATCGAGCGGGAAAAGGGGCTGGCTGAAATTCGCAGTCTGCTTAAGGGAACGATGCAGAATCGGACAATGATTGTCCGCTTTATGACACTGGGCCCCAACAATTCGCAGTTCAGCATTCCCTGCGTAGAGTGCACCGATTCCTACTACGTTTCCCACAGCCTGAACCTGTTATACCGGCCGGGCTACGAGGAATTCAAACGATTAGGGCCAAAAGCACAATTCTTTGCCACACTGCATTCCTGTGGGAAGATGGACGAGCGTATGGTGAGCGTTGAGTCCGACAAGAAGCGCATTTACATTGACTACATTACCGACACCGTCTACAGCGTTAATACACAGTACGGCGGCAACACGATCGGGCTTAAGAAGCTGGCACTGCGGCTGACGATACGCAAGGCCGACAGTGAGGGCTGGCTCGCCGAACATATGTTCCTGATGGGTGTCCACGGGGCGGACGGACGCAAAACTTATTTCGCCGGTGCCTTCCCCAGCGCCTGCGGCAAAACCTCAACAGCAATGCTGCCCGGCGAAATTATTCTCGGCGACGACATTGCTTACTTCCACGCAGTCAATGGCCGCTGTATGGCAGCCAATGCTGAAGCGGGCATCTTCGGCATCATCCAGAACGTCAATGCCAAAGACGACCCGGCGATTTGGGAAGTGCTGACAAAACCAGGTGAAGTGATATTTTCAAACATACTGGTCAAGGATGAAAGGCCTTACTGGCTCGGTATGGGTGTAGAGCCGCCTTCGTCGGGCGAAAACTACTCAGGCGATTGGTATAAAGGCAAAAAAGACGCAAAGGGAAACGAAATTCCGTTAGCCCACAAGAACGCCCGCTATACCGTAGCATTGAAGGTTCTGAAAAACTGCGACCCGGAGCTGGACAACCCCAAAGGCGTGGAACTGGCTGGTATTATGTACGGCGGACGCGACGCTAAGGCCAGCGTGCCTTGCCAGCAGGGTTTCGATTGGGAGCATGGTATTATCACCTACGGTGCCTCGCTGGAGACAGAGACCACTTTTGCCATCATCGGCAAAGAGGGTGTGCCGGAAATCAATCTGATGAGTATCCAGGACTTTGTAGCTATTCCGCTGGGCAAATACATCCGGAATAACCTCGAATTCGGAAAGAAACTCAAAAGGCCGCCGCTGGTGTTCGGCGTAAACTACTTCTTGCGGGACAAAAACGGTAAATTTGTAAACGACGTCAGCGACAAACACGTATGGGTGAAATGGATGGAACTTCGGGTGCACGGTGAGGTTGGTCATACACCGACGCCAAGCGGATACATTCCTTCCTATGAGGACCTCAAAAAGCTGTTCAAGGAAGTTCTCAAAAAGGACTACACTCAGCAGGACTACATCAATCAATTCACAATCCGCATCGCAGAAAATCTTGCCAAGCTGGACCGGGTGGAAAAGTTCCATCACCAAAACGTTGCTGATGCGCCGGCCGAACTGTTTAGGGTTCTGGCTCAGCAGCGGGAACGGCTCGAAACCGCAAGGGAAAAATACGGCGATTATGTTTCACCATTCGATTTGACAACTTAATAGAACGCCTAAAATCCAAGACTTTGCAGGCTTTTTGTGAATATTGAGCGGAGGAAAGAAGGAATTTTAGGGAGGGTTATCGATAACCCTAAAAAAAGTGTGATGGTTCGACTTCGCTCACCATGTCGAGCAAAGTCGAGACAGCAACGTGATTTCCTGAAATCCATAATCCTATAGGTATTAAGCACTTATGATTTTCTCAGCTGTTGTTCCTCCATGTTAAACCCTCATTTTCGGCACAAAAAGGATATATTTATGCCCCACTTCAACTTGTCGCACTACAAGATCATAAGACAGGAAAAATTCAAAATATATAAAAAAATTAAAGAAGTCCGATAATTTTCCTTGATTTTTTCATATTAACCTGCTACACTATCCCTCGGAGAAGTAGGAGAGATTGCCTCCGAATCCACACTTTCGGGAGTATATCTCCTCAACTAAACAGATATTGTAACTGTGAGGGTTATACTTTACCCGCACATAAAAAAGTTTTGCGAGACTAATGGCACAAAACAACGAGGGTGATATAGCACACAGGAGTGAACCAAATCCGAACGAGTCTTTGGAAAACAGGGACTTGCGGTTTTTCTCTTTAGGCAGGAACCAAAGAGTCAGGAGTGAGCTTGTTGGCCGCTCTCCCTCGCTTACTTCGATTCTTGAGACGGTTGAGGCAATTGCTGCACGAAAGTGTTCTGTAATAATAACCGGCGAAACCGGCGTAGGCAAAGAGCTGGTAGCCCGGCAAATCCACAACGCCAGCGACCGTGCTGATAAGGTTTTTGTCCCTGTTGATTGCACCACATTAACAGGCCAACTATTTGAAAGTCAATTATTCGGTCACGCAAAAGGCGCGTTTACCGGCGCTATAAATGCGACGCTGGGCTTTTTCCGAGCTGCTGACGGCGGAACGATATTCCTCGATGAAATAAGCGAAATCCCGCTCGAATTACAGGCCAAGCTGTTACGTGTTCTCCAGGAGGGCTCAGTAACACCGCTGGGCTCAACAAAATCTTATCTCATTGACGTTCGTGTTTTGTGTGCCACTAACAATAACCTGTGTGAAATGATTAAAGAAGGGGCTTTCCGTGCCGATTTATACTATCGGCTGAACGTGGTTAATCTTGAAGTCCCCTCGCTTCGCCATCGAAAAGAAGATATTCTGCCTTTGGCTGAATACTTCCTGGCGAACCAGTCAACCTTTTACGGCGAACCGCCCAAGGCTCTGAGCCCGACGGCCCAAAAACTTCTTCTAAATTACGTCTGGCCGGGCAATGTCCGTGAGCTCGCCAACGCTATGGAACATGCCTACGTTTTGACCACAGGGCAGGAAATCCAACCTGCCGCGCTGCCTTTCGAAGTTATAATATCTAATTCCCAGCTTTATCCCAAACACGAATTGCCCACCCTGGATGAGGTAAAACGCAAGATTATTACTCAGACGCTTGAGTTTACCAAAGGCCGCAAAATCGCTGCTGCAAAAATTCTCGGCATCGAACGCCGCTGCTTGAACCGTCTCATCGACAAGTTAGACATCTCCCTCTCGCAGACAAAGAAAAAGACCAACAGCTAAAAACAGGTCTTTACTGCTGTCTCCACGCATAAAACCTCGAAAATTAATAAATTGGTGCCTCTGTTCATTTTTAAAATAGGATTGTTGATTTAACTTTAGTGGTTTGACTTTGCTTACCATCCTGCCCGGCTCCGGCTCGGCACTTCGCCGAGACGAGAGCGGAGTTAAAAGATTGCACCGACCAATATAGCCACCACTGGCCAGAGCGGTCGATTGTTCGCTAACTTCCCCACTGGTAAAAACTTGCTACAGAAATAATCGCCGCCTGTCGACCACAACGGTCAATTCACCCCCAAAGACGCATTCAGAGCGGGCAAAAATTTGTCGTACATAACTGCTGTTGTAACAAGCACTTCAAAAAATCTTTCTTATCACACAAAACTCTGGCACGCAGTTCGCTTATTAAGTTTAGTGCAACAACGTGAAACAGTTAAAAATGAATCTGGAGATTAGATTTAGGAATACAAAAATGATTGTTCTGGTTCAAGCAAATGTGTTAACGGTTGGTCTTAATGGTAAGAACGAAGTGTTGCGAGAACTACCAATTCGATTGATAACAATGCAGTCTGGAATAAAGGCTGCTCGCTCTTTAAAAAATGAAAAAATTGACAGCGTTATCAGCAAGTGGGACCTGCAAGATATGGAGGACGGCCAATTCCTCAGGAATCTGAGAGCTGTAAAGCCCGAGATTCCAACGATAGCTTTCGTAAGGCCCGGCGACCGAGGACAGGAAATCGCAGCTCGAAGTCTAGGCGTCTCCGCGGTTTTGACCGACGAGGCCGACGATGAGCTCTTCTGTGAAACCGTCGCCAATGTCCTGGGACTGGTGGACATAGCCTCCATAAAAGCAATAGCTCCCGCTGAAAACAGACGCTACGAGAAAGAGAAAATTGCAAAGTAACCGTCTCAACGAGGAGACACTAAGATACTGCTGAGTGCAGTTGAGAGCAACCACGGTGATATTAAGCCGTGATAATGATAAATGCTCACGATGAGTTTTCTCCCCCCAAGCTGGATCTTGATAACCGAAAACTAATATTGATCTAAAGAAAGGTTGCAGGGTCCGGCAGAAAATCAGCACCCCTCAGGGGTGATAATGATAGATGACGTAAATTATGAACTCTCTCTCCTCCTCCTTTGCTGGGTTTGGGGAACCTAACAACAAACCCAGCATGAAAACCTGCACCCCTCAGGGGTGATAATGATAGATGACGTCTGGGTTAAGAACTCTCTCCTCTTCTTTCGCTGGGTTTGAAAAAACTAACAACAAACCCAGCACGAAAACCAACACCCTTCAAGGGTGATAATGATAGATAACATTTTGGTTAAGAACTCTCTCCTATTTTTTCGCTGGGTTTGGATAACTTAACAACAAACCCAGCACGAAGATAAACACGGCTTTCACATCGCCATGAAACGATAAATACTGCGGACGGTTCGCAACAGATGATGGAGGAAAAAAATGAAAAGCACTTTCCTTATAGCAATTATTCTGGTTACGACGTGCGTGGCAAGAGCTGACCTTGTCAGCACCGTGAACATAGAACACACAGGCTACGGCGCGAGTGGAAAACTTAGAGTTTGGGGTGGCGGCCTCCACGGCGCAAGTGTACGCGGCGGTGTCTATATGCTTGACAAAACCGGTGATACAGGACAAGGCACCATCTGGCCCGACGGCCCGCTTGGAGGTTTCTGTATTGAATTGTCTGAGTGGGTGCCAAAAAAACCGAAAACTTACAATGTAGTTATGCCCAAGCAAGCACAGAATCCTCCCATATTTCTTGGCGAACCTATAGGTGCCGAAAAAGCCGGATACCTTGCCGAGTTATGGGGTAGATTCTTTGACTCAAACTGGGTGGGCAGCGGGCCGTTTACGTTCCAGCAAAACAGAGATGCTGAGGCTTTTGCTGCGGCTGTATGGGAGATTGTTTACGAGGACCTGCCAGCTTCGCCGGATGGATGGGACGTTACCAAGGACGGCACAAAAGGTAAGGGCGGTTTCCGTTGCACAAACGCCGACACAACAACCGCCAACGCCTGGCTGCATACCCTCGACGGCACCGGCCCAAAGGCAGACTTGCGAGCCTTGGTCAACTGTAAGAAACGGGATTACATTACAACGTTCCATATTACACAAATCCCCCCGGCGACGCCCGAGCCAGCGACGATTGTCCTGCTCGGCTTTGGCGCTTTGAGTCTGCTCCGCAGACAAAAAAATAGATAGTTGGCTTCAGTTATTATCTGTTATTTTTTAGGTGGGTACAAAAAGGGACAGGTCTTTATGACTTGCCCCTTTTGTATTGGAACGAAATACGCAATACGCACAACGCTATACGAATGTAAAAGGGTGAAAGACGGGATTCGAACCCGCGACCCTTGGAACCACAATCCAATGCTCTATCCAACTGAGCTACTTTCACCGCTACAGCCCGTCATTTTACACTCACTATCGATTATTTGCAAGTTTTACTGTATGCCTGCCTTCGGTGTAGTCATTTAGACGAAGTAGGGTGGTAAAAAGCATTATTTTAACGGTGGCCAAGCAATCTCGCGGGAAAAAATAGAATTGCTTTAATCATCGCAATAAACGCTTCCGCGGCAACCCCCACAATACGAAACGGAATCGACAAAAGCCATACAATAGGCCACAAAATAAGCGATAACAATGCTATAGGCCAACACAGCACCAGCAAAATCGCCCACAGCAGTAATATGAGTAATACCTTAATCGTCTGTCTCCTGATAATTAACCTGCCTCGATATTATAGCGTGACCCAACGCTAAAGACCAGCGGATTTGTATGGCCGCAAAAATGCACAAATTAGACGCTTTGATTGCGCAGGTTTCGCTGTTTTTACTGTCCGCTGAACGCTATACGCTGCCCGCTGTCAAGATAGGGCATGGTTCAGATAGATTTGCCACTAAAAGAACAAATCGACAAAATTTGCGTATAAAATATTAATATGTTGTGGTTTAAAAAATGGGGCTGGATATATCGTCCTGCAAGCATCATTGGGTGGTTGCTGACGCTTCTGGTCATTTTACTTGTTGTGTGGGTTTTTGTAGCTGTGGACAGGCGCTCTCACTCGGCAAGCGATACTCTCATTGGTGTTTTTCCGTGGGCCTGGATATTTTCAGCAACCTTAAACTGGGTCGCGTCGAAAACGAGTTCAAAATGATTCCGCTAAAAACTTTCCGTAGCAAAATAAAAAAGGCGCGGCCAAAGTTCAGCCGCGCCTTCACTGTACGCTGTAACTGAACGCTGAACGCTAATCATTAACTACCGCCTGAGCAGCCGCTAATCTTGCGATGGGGACTCTGAACGGCGAGCAGGACACGTAATTCATCCCGACCCTGTGGCAGAATTCGACGCTTGCCGGTTCTCCGCCGTGTTCGCCGCAGATGCCGATTTCGAGTTCCTTGCGTGTCTTTCTGCCTCGCTCGATAGCAATCTTAATCAATTCGCCGACGCCGGTCTGGTCGATTGATTGGAACGGGTCTCCCGGCAGGATACCCTGCTTGAGATAATCAGGCAAAAATCCGCCGATGTCGTCGCGTGAGAAGCCGAAGGTCATCTGCGTAAGGTCGTTTGTCCCGAATGAGAAGAATTCTGCCTCTGTTGCTATCTGATTGGCGACTAAGGCCGCTCGCGGTATCTCAATCATCGTGCCTAATTTGTGCCTGATTTTCTTCAGGTTGTATTTGCCCAGAACCTCTTTGTATACCTCTTTTGCAATCGCCAGCTGGTCACTGAGTTCTTTTACATCGCAGACCACCGGTATCATTATCTCCGGATATGGCTTTTTGCCTTCCTTGATAAGCTCGGCAGCCGACTCAAAAACCGCCTGTATCTGCATTCTGCTTACCTCCGGGTAGGTGATACCCAATCGCACTCCGCGGTGTCCCATCATAGGGTTCGATTCGTGCAGGGCATCGGCTCGTTTGGACAATTCCTCAAGAGTTATATTTAAATCGCTGGCTAACTGCTGCAGTCTGGCGGGGTCCCGCGGCACAAATTCGTGCAGCGGCGGGTCTAACAGCCGAATGACAACCGGCAAATCATTCATCGCCTCCAACGTTCCCTTTATGTCCTTTTTAACATACGGGAATAACTCATCCAGCGCTTTTGTTCTTTCTTCTTTGGTCTTGGAAACAATCATCTTGCGGAGAACAAACAGCGGCTGGTCAGAGCCCTTGCCGTAGAACATATGCTCAGTCCTGAATAGTCCGATGCCCTCTGCGCCAAACGTCCTCGCCCTTTGTGCATCCTCCGGCGTATCGGCGTTGGTGCGTATCCCCAGCTTTCTTACGGAGTCACAGACCTTCAGGAAACTGTTTAGGACCTTATTTTCCTCCGCCGCATCCATCATCGGCAGTTGTCCTTCGTAAACATTGCCCTTTGTGCCGTTGAGCGTGAGCCAGTCGCCTTCTTTCAACACCTTTTCGCCGGTCTTGACTTCCTTTTTGACATAATCAACATGCAAAGCCCCGCATCCCACTATACAGCACTTGCCCCACCCTCGCGCGACCAGCGCGGCGTGCGAAGTCATTCCGCCGCGGGCCGTCAAAATCGCTTCTGCCGCCCGCATACCCTCGACATCTTCTGGGTTGGTTTCTTCGCGAACAAGTATTACTTTCTTGCCCTGTTTTTTCCATTCCACCGCATCGACAGCGGAAAATACGATTTGACCGCTTGCTCCACCCGGACCAGCAGGCAGACCTTTGGCCAGCGGCTTGTGCGACGCCTCTGCTTTGGGATCGATTACGGGATGTAGCAGCTCATCTAACTGCGAAGGTGTCACGCGCATTACCGCTTCCTCCTTCTTTATTAACTTTTCCCTGAGCATGTCCACAGCCATTTGGACCGCTGCCGGGCCGTTGCGCTTCCCGATTCGGCACTGCAGCATAAAGAACCGTCCTTTTTCAATTGTAAACTCGATGTCGAGCATATCGTGGTAATGCTTCTCAAGCCGTTTCTGAACAGCGTATAGCTCCTTGTAAATCTTAGGCATCGCCTTTTCCAGCGAGGTCAATTCCCTGTTATGCTCGCTCTTTGAGTACTCATTCACCGGCGCCGGCGTCCGAATGCCCGCGACGACGTCCTCGCCCTGTGCGTTGATTAGATATTCGCCGTAGAACTTGTTCTCGCCGTTGCCGGGATTGCGCGTGAACGCAACGCCCGTGGCTGAATCCGTTCCCATATTACCGAACACCATCGTCTGAACGTTGACCGCCGTCCCCCAGTCGTCCGGTATACCTTCTATCTTTCGGTAACTCACGGCCCGCTTGCCGTTCCACGAGGCAAATACCGCGTGAATGCCTCCCCACAATTGCTCGTTCGGCTCATCAGGAAAATCCTTGCCTAAAACCTCTTTGATTTTCTTTTTGAATTGCCCGCAGAGCTGCTTCAGGTCGTCGGCTGTCATGTCGGTATCGCTTTTATGCCCCTTGCGATTTTTCATATCGGCCATAATCTTTTCCATAAGTTTGCGGATGCCTTCCTCGTCCTTTGGCTCGATACCGGCCGCCTTTTCCATCACCACGTCCGCATACATCATAATCAACCGGCGATACGCGTCATAAACAAAGCGGGCGTTCCCGCCGCTCTGTTCTACCAATCCCGGTATGGTTTTTTCCGTCAGGCCGACATTCAACACCGTCTCCATCATTCCAGGCATTGACTTCCGCGCCCCGGAACGCACCGACACCAAAAGCGGGTTTTGAGTATCGCCGAATTTCTTGCCCATTAGTTTCTCAACTCTTTTCAGCGACTCCTCTACCTTTTCCTTTAGCCCCTTCGGGTCTTTCTTCTTGTTTTGATAATAATAAGTGCAGACCTCTGTGGTAATCGTAAACCCCGGCGGAACCGGCACGCCTATCTTGGCCATCTCAGCCAGGTTTGCGCCCTTACCACCCAAAAGTTCTTTCATCTTTGCGTTGCCCTCGGCCTTCCCGCCGCCGAAGAAATACACCCATTTCGATGCCATTGTTAAATATCTCCTTTCTATTATGCCTAAGCTACATTGCTATTGCTGTAAAAACCGAATAGTATATTACACCGAATCAGATATGTCAACCCCATTAATTTGTTTAGTCGGCGTATAGAGATAGTAAACACACATCTCACGGGGTAAAGGGTTCACCGAGGCCGCCCCTTATGGTTAGGGGCCTACCCACGTGAGGAATACTTTTGTTTGCCCCCCATTCCCCAATTAACCATTTAACTATTTAACCAATGATTACTGAGGTTTCTTTCCCTCGGGAGCTGGCGCTTTAGGCTCGGCTTTTTTGCCTTCCTCTGGCTTCTTTTCCTCGGCCTTGGCTGCAGTTATCCGTGTCGCATTCGCCTCTCTGTCGCCGCGGTCGCTGCTGAACACGCCTTTTATATTATCGCCTTCAACGACTCCTGAGAATGTCGACGTAAATTCTCTGTCGCCGAATTTGGCGATGCGGGTAAACGTCAGCTTGCCGCCTTCAAATTTCAAATCCGAAATCGTGCTTTCGCCTCTTCGGCCTTCCCATTTGCCAGCCAGCGTTCCGTCAGCGTTCTTGGTAATTGTCAGCTTTTCAATGTTTTCCCGTGCCGGCATATTAACATTCATCTGCCACTCGCCTACAAGCACATCAGCACCCTTCTTTGCTTCTCCCTGCAGTGTCCCATCGAATGTAAAATCGCCCCACTGGTTCTGTCCTTTACCTGCAATTTTGCCGCCCTCGACTGTGCCCTCGTATGTTGTCTTCATCGCCTGACCGCCAAAGTCGCTTGTCTGCACAAACTTCACCTTGCCGTTCTCGAAGGTAACATCCGACAGTGTGCTCTCCCCGCGTTGAGACGACCATTTCCCTTCCAACTTGCCTTCAGCGTTCTTTGTAATCGTCATTGTCGCCGTCGACGTCCTGGCCTGCATCTGGTTTTTGAACTCCCATACGCCCTCGACTCCTTCTGCCGCGCTCACAACCGGCGCCAGCATAACTATTGCCAGCACCACTCCAGCCGCTACTGCTCTCTTGCTCATAATTCATTTCTCCTAAAAAAACTTTTCGATATAGGTTCAGACATACATATAGAATAACCAAATAACGACGTAAATCCACTTGTTTTTATTGCATGCTTTCCTTTATATTTATGCTAAAATATTGAGAATATAGGTGTTTTCAATCTTAACTTAAGGAGAAAAGCTGTGTTTAGAATAAAAAATGTGTTGTTGTTATATGTTATTGGGCTGGTTTTTTTAATTACTTCATGCTGTGTTGTGACTGAAAAAGCTGCTGCGAAAAATAGGCTGCCGGATGTGTTCGAGCAGAATAAACGTCTCGGCAGAGGAATAAATCTTGGCAACGCACTTGATGCGCCGAACGAAGGCGCATGGGGAGTGACATTGAAAGAAGAGTACTTCAAGACTATAAAAGAAGCAGGTTTTGATTCCGTCCGCATACCCATCCGCTGGTCCACACATTCATTGGAGAACAAACCTTACACGATTGACAAATCCTTCTTTGACAGGGTGGACTGGGCGATAAATAATGCGATTAAAAACAACCTTTATGTAATAATAAATATTCATCACTATCTTGAGCTAATGAAGGACCCGGCCGGTCACAGCGAACGGTTCCTTGGGCTCTGGAAACAGATTGCAGAGCACTATAAGGATTATCCGGATTCTGTTATGTTCGAGCTGTTGAATGAGCCGGCTGACAAGTTGTCCCCGCCTTTGTGGAATGAGCTGCTTAAAAAAGCGATGGCTGTCATTCGCAAATCGAATCCACACAGAACCGTTGTAATAGGGCCTGCGGAGGGCAACACCATTAATTTGCTCAGAAAACTGGACTTGCCTGAAAAAGACCGGAATATTATCGTCACTATTCACTATTATACGCCGTTGGAATTTACGCACCAAGGGGCAGTGTGGCTCGGCGAAAAATCGAACGCGTGGATAGGCACAAAATGGACAGGGACAGAAAAGGAGAAAGAGGCGGTTACAAAAGCCTTCGACAGGGCTGCCGCGTGGGCTAAGGAACATAACAGGCCAATCAATCTTGGCGAATTCGGCGTTTACGAAAAGGCCGATATGGACAGCCGAGCCAAATGGACAGGGTTTGTCGCAAACTCGGCAATAGAGCGAGGGTGGAGCTTTGATTACTGGGAATTTTGCTCCAGTTTCGGCGCTTACGACCAGCAAACAAACTCCTGGAGAAAACCGTTACTAAATGCCCTTATTTCATCGGAGAAATAGATTACCGCTTAACCGCTAATTTTCGGCGTAAGCCATTCCGCCTACGGCGGACAAGCTTGACGGTAAAGCTTTGAAAAACTCGACATGTCCCCCCTTTTTCCTGCCCCTTATTTGCTCTGTTGTAAAGGATACGGCGCACCAAACAAAAAAAAGCGGGCGCGGTTGGAAGACCAACCACGCCCGTACATAGTTAGCTAATCGTTATTAGCGTTTGCGTCTGAGCAGAAGTCCGCCAAGACCAAGAAGAATCAAAGTTGCAGGCTCGGGAACTAACCGCACTTGGTCGACATTAATCCAGCTGTCTATTGCGGTTACATTCTTAATCTCGATGCCGAGTAAGCGGCCAAGACCAGCGCTTGCATCCGGTACATCCAGATAATATGTCTGATAGCCCCAATCCCAGGGCAGAGTCACTGTCTGAGTCGCAAGTGTGACCCTCGCTCCGCCAGGAGCAACATAGAAAAGGCTCATCTGCATATCCGGTGTCTGAGGATACCAATTAGCGGTCCAGTTGTTCGTCGCATCTATGGCCAGCATAAAACTGTCGCCGGCTTTAATCTTATAGCCGGTGATGTTCCAAGTCGATGGCTCAACCCAGTCTACAGGGTCGGTTGACCATTCGCTATAGCCGCCCATCAAAAAGCCGCGATAATCGCCTCCGGTTTGGCCACCGACGCCACCCATTTCTACGCCGGAATCATGAGCTGTAACATCGCTGGACCAGCCAGGAACGTCCGTTAGGAAGCTCCCTTGTCTATTATCTTCAATATCCCAGGCATTATGCTTGCCATTAGCGGGGTTCTCAAAGCCTTGGTTTACAATCGGCACTATCCCGCCTTGGTCGGTTGATGTCACATAAGCCGCCTGGGCAAGCGCACAAGTCGCTAATACTGCCAACACAAACACAAATTTCATCTTTCTCATCTTACCTTCTCCTTCTTACAATTTAGACTTTCTCTAACAATTCTTTCACAAACACACTACATTCCACCCTTCACGTAGTTTGTAGCATTTCGCTTGCTTAGAATTTACTCTCGTCTCTGGAATGCTTGGGGAACGCCAAATGGAATGCTATAATGACACATCTCACATCCTCCTCGCGACTTTACAGCTCTCATCTGACCTCCTCAGGCCTTCTTCTTCGCCGGCAACCTAATACTACAAGGTTTGCCAGCTTTATCATTCTTCATAATAAGATTTTAGGGTATGGTTTGTCAAGACCCAACTGCCAAATTTTACCCAGAAGAGGCGCAAACCCTTGAGTTTTTGTTGTAACCACTGTAATAATATAGGTTTAAAACGCGTATGTTTTTTTAATTTTTTTGCTTTTTTGCAAAAAATAAGGGCCAAAAGTTATTTCCAAAATGAATAACAAGGAAAACTGCGGTGTTTTACTGCTGCTGACACTTTTTGAAGGCTTCGGCTATTTTTTGTTTGTTTCAGGGCTTGAAGGATTGACAATACGAGAATAAAGCGGTTAGATTAGAAGAACTTAAAGATTTCGGCGGCGTAGCTCAGCTGGTTAGAGCATGGGATTCATAAGCCCAGGGTCGTCGGTTCGA
>JBAPXT010000128.1:0-1515 GCA_049284355.1 Sedimentisphaerales bacterium | reverse complement strand
CTGTCTGGCAGTATCCTTGCCGGCAGGGCGGCTGCCTATTTTGGCAAAGAACGGCAAAAATGGCTTACCGCACACACACAGAACGCCCTCATAAGGGTTGACGACAAGCATTTTGAGGTGACGGATTCACAGGGACAGTGTCTCCAGAGGGATGATTTTGATGACGATTGCCTCGGCAGAATGAGAAAAGTGCTCGAGAATTTCGGCTCAAATCTGTTGTGGCGGGACCAGAATCCGCTTGTCGGGGCCGCAGCCGATAATCTCGGGACTATGGCGGTCATTGAAGCTGCGTATTTGTCTTCGCGGACGGGTATGCCTGAAGAGCCGGGCAGAATACTGAAAATCACATAACCAGACAATCTATTGCTGGAGGTGTGGCGGGTCTGGTAAATTTCTTATCTTGTCCAGAACGGAATGTTCGTAATCTTCCTGCCCGATCCTTGCCCCATCGACATTATTGGCGTAACGGGTTTGGATTCTTGCCCGTATGTAAGACAGGCGGTTCTCCGGAGAAGGGTGCGTGGAGAGAAAATCGACCGGCCTGGTGGTTTCCTCATTTTCCAGCATCTGCATTGTCTCGAGCATACCGTTGGGGTTGTAGCCCGCTTTAACCATATAATCCAGACCTCCGAGGTCCGCCGTTCTTTCATCTTCTCTGTCATATTTAAGTTCCAGTATCTGGCGGGCGAAATCTGCCGCGGCCTGTGCACCCTCGGATGAGACCCGTGACATAGCGAATGAAAAAGGGAGCCCTACAGCCATCTGGTTACTCATGGCATTTGCGGTGTCTCTGGCAACGGCGTGAACAATTTCGTGCGACAATATCCCGGCTAATTCCGCTTCGTTTTTGAGCTTCAATAGTATTCCTTTTGTTATGAATATATGTCCGCCGGGCAGTGTAATAGCATTTATTGACTTGTCGTTGACGGCGACAAAATGATAGTAGAACTCAGGCCTATGGCTGATTTTGGCAATTTTCTGGCCGACGCTGTCGATGTAATTCTGCACGTTCTGGTCTGCGATTCTGCCCTTGAGCTTTTTTTCCACCTCCGGGGCGTACTGGTCGCCCATTGCTACATCCTGCTGTTCGGGGAAAAACATCAGTTCATCTTCGCCGGTTATGGGATTTGCCGCGCAGCCGGCGAGAAAACACAAACCAACGCTTATTAAGAGAAGAATGAGTTTTAGCGGCATATTAATCATCAATAATCAATATTTGCAAATTTGCCTGATACCTATTATAAAAACGTTTTTGCCTGAGGACAAGTTTATGAATGAATTGTGGGTAACCGGCGGATTGGCAACTATTGTTGGACTGGTTCTGGTCCTGCCTTTTTTGTCCAAAAGAGTGGAAAAGCAGCTCGAAGCGTTCCTTTTCGTTATGGGCTGTCTCGCAGTTACCATTTCCGGGCTGTGGTCCTGGCATCTCGTCAAGGAAGCGCTTATTGACCCAATCAAAATTACGCTGGCGGTCCTTTTCGCGGGTCTGATTTTCAGAATCATTCGGCCCAAAGT
>JBAPXT010000127.1:0-3041 GCA_049284355.1 Sedimentisphaerales bacterium | reverse complement strand
GAAACGAACGGGCCGCGTTCAAAGATGATGATTTCGGCGTCTTCTGAAAGTCTCCGCGCCCGGGCAGCACAAGAAGCTCCGCCCGCGACTCCGCCAACTATCAGGATGCGCGGTTTTTTCGATTGTCCTTTCAGGGGGGAAATATTATCCACAGGTAAACCACCTTCCATTTAATATCCTTAAACGGTTTACCAGCCTTCAGGTCTTTTTGGTATCTGTCAGATACTTTTCGGGATTATGGTCAAATGCTTTTTTACAACCCGGAGCGCAGAAGTAATATTTCTTCCCTTTATATTCGGAAATTATTTTGCATTTACTCTCGTCAACCTTCATTTTACAGATGGGGTCAATTGATATTGCCATAGAATTATCCTCCCTATATTTATTAACAATTATTTCTAACCTTATTTAATCAGGAGTCGTTGCTATAATAACGGTTGAACTTTCGCTCTAAGCGCTGCTTCTGGGACGGCACCCAAAGAACTGTCTTTTTGCACGCCGCCTTTAAAAAATAACACCAGCGGAATGCTCATAACCTTGTATTTTCCGGACATCTCCCGGTTTTCATCGACGTTTATTTTACAGAATTTCACTTTACCAGCATAGGCTTCTGACAGCTTTTCCGTTATCGGAGCGAGGGAACGGCACGGGCCGCACCAGGGTGCCCAAAAATCAACTACTACGGGTATCTTGAATTTGATAACCTCGTTGTCAAAGTTCTGATCGTTAATTTCTAATACCAAGGGCTTCTCCTTATTATTTTATTTTCGATCTTTAATTATTAGTTATCTCGATAGCCTTCAAGGGACAAACGCGAACACAATCACCACAACCCCTGCAAATAAAAGGGTCAGAGAGAGGTACATCATGCGATTTTTCTTGTATCAGCAATTTATAGCGACACGCTTGAACTGCTTTACAATTGCCCTTTTCGGACATTTCGGGACGGCACTTATTAAAATTTACCAGGGCTATTTTGCCAGGCATTTTTCATTCCTTATTGTTATCGCCGCATTCGGCACAATAGCCTTCGAGAAAGACTTCGGCTTTTGTCACCACAAACCCTTTCTCGGCCTTTACCTTCTTAATCATGTCATTTAGAGGACAATCAAAATCAACCACCTTCCCACACTTACTGCATACCAGATGCTGATGATCAGGAGAACCTTTTGCTTCGTAATAACAACTTGAACGTCCTAACCTATTTTCGTCGATAAGCTCCAATTCTTTAAAAAGCTTAAGGCTTCTGTAAACTGTGGCAGGACTGATTGAGCTGTCTTTGTTAACCGCCAGTGTAAACAACTCTTTGGCATCAATGTGCCGGTTGGCATTGCGTATTATTTCCAAAAGCATCTGGCGCTGCCTCGTTTGTGGGTGCCCCTGCATTTCGTTTACATTGTTGCGATTGATTATCATTCTCATATACTGATAATAATACTTTACTGATAATTCTGTCAATGTAAGTAATTTGAGAAAAATATTTGTGAATGAGAGCCGCTACCGAATCTAGGCAAACCAGTTAAACTAATAAACCGAGATGTATTTCCTATTGACACTCTTTATATATTGTGATATTAATATATTTAGATATTTTTATATATTACATCGAGGGAGTATGAAAACCAAATATAATCTTGAACTCTACAAATTAAAAGCTGAGCTATGTAAAACGTTAGCTGAACCCAGACGTTTGATCATCATTCAAGAGCTTAGAGATGGTGAAAAATCTGTAAGTGATCTCCAGGCCGCTATGGATATGCCGCAATCGCTTGTTTCACATCACCTGGCTGTTCTGAAAGATAAAGGAGTAGTACAAGCCCGACGTGATGGCACAAACATCTATTACAGTTTGACCAATCGTAAAATTTGTGAGGCTTGCGACATTATGCACGAGGTATTCCTCCAGCAGATGAAAAAGAGTCATGAATTGGCTAAAGAATTAATTGGCTAACGTAAATTGGAGGTTGGGGAATGGATAAACAATACCAAAAAGCTTTAGAGGCAAATTTCGGAGACCGGGTTAGTTTTGAGAAGACAGAACGTCTAGTATATTCGCATGATACTGCCAGCCTTCCGAAAATGGTAAAACAGACACTAAAAACCGTGCCTGACGCAGTAGTCCAACCTATTAGTGCTTCAGATGTCATTTTCATTACAAAATTTTCCCGTGAACATAAGATTCCGCTGACACCCCGCGGGGCTGCCTCAAGCGGCTGGGGCGGTGCGATACCCACCCGGGGCGGTATCGTCGTTGATTTCTCCCGCATGCGGAAAATACTGGACATCGATAAATCAAAAGGCACTATCAGGGCTGAAGCTGGTGCAATTTGGAAAAACTTGGAAATTGCACTGAACAAACAGGGTTTAGCCT
The DNA here is from genome assembly GCA_049284355.1 of Sedimentisphaerales bacterium. Lineage (GTDB taxonomy): Bacteria > Planctomycetota > Phycisphaerae > Sedimentisphaerales > Anaerobacaceae > CAIYOL01. The sequence continues at coordinate 670 of JBAPXT010000127.1, read as the reverse complement.
TGCGGCTATACCCTTCAAGTGCCTTGAGTGCTACCGTTGGCGGTTGGGTTGCCGAGGGCGGTGGCGGTATCGGTAGCTATGAATATGGCAAAATCAGCCAGAATATTGAATCGATTACAATGGTAACTCCTCAAGGGGAAATCGGAACTCTTCAGGGAGAAGACATGGACTTGGTGACCGATGCTGAAGGAATCACCGGGATGATAGTCGAGGTAACAATAAAAACACGCCCTGCCGACCGGGATATCCCGTTAGTGGCCTCTTTTCCCGGAACAAAACAGGTACTGCAAGCTTTTTACCAGAGTAATCAAACACAACTACCGCTGTGGCATGTCAGCTTTGCCAATGGAGGATTCACTAATAAACAGAAACAAGCTGAAATAGCTGCCGTTAAAATTAAACCTCGCTGGGGGGAACCCGCGGTGCAAGGCAATGACACGATTGAACCGGACGCCGTCGGCTGCCGGGCTCTCTTTGTGTATCCTCAATCGCGCGAAGTAACTTTAAAACCTGCCCTGTTAAAAATTATCGCCGATAATGGTGGTAAACTCGCCGACGAAGCAGTAACCGCCAAAGAATGGGCAGACCGTTTCTATCCGGTTCGCCTGAAAAGACTGGGACCTTCTTTGATTTCCAGCGAAGCCATTGTTGCTGTACCGGTACTTAATCT
>JBAPXT010000126.1:0-2544 GCA_049284355.1 Sedimentisphaerales bacterium | reverse complement strand
AAAGCCGGATTAGACATTGAATTCTACGCTCACTTTAAATGGGATGATAAGCAGAAATTACCGTGGGAGATGATCGGGTATTAGCTGGTGGGACAGGCGTCTCTGCCTGTCCAAAGGGTAAACCCTTCATTAAAAGCACTCTACTGACCATACCGACGAAAGCCTACAAGTCGTAGGCTGGAATCGTTAAGGTGGAAGTACTTAACGAAGTAAACGTATACTTTGCGAAGCAAATATACGGTATCCAGATAAGAAAAATCCCTCTGTATCTCCCCTTGCGAAGGGGAGAATTTTCCCTCCTTTTTAAGGAGGGATACAGGGAGAATTTGAAATCAAGATTCTATTCTCGTAAAGTACGGAATAAGATTTCCACGGACGGAGTTCCCAGAACTTTTCCCGGAAAACTGACGGAAAGAGATGTCTTCTCCTTTGTTGGATTTTGCCGAAGGTATTGTTTAGCAACTGTGTTAAATGTCAATAACAAGGAACTTTTAATTGATTAACACTGGAATTCCAATGAGTACGATTTTTAAGCATCGCATTCAAGATGCAGAGCAACTTTCGCATGCATGCTACCATAGCCGTTTTAAAGGATTTACCTGCTGCAGTCAACCGCTCAAAAAAGGACTTGAGCAATGGGTTGAATCTTATCGCCGAAAAAGTAGCCATATACGTGGCGGTACGCACCATGTTACGTCCTCCCCAGATCGATCTTTTACCGCGCAGCTTCCCGCTATCACGATTGAATGGCGCTACTCCACCCAGGGCTGCAACTTGTTTGCGATTCAATTTGCCCAGTTCCGGAAAATCAGCCAGAAGCGTTGTGGAAAGATTGGGGCCTACTCCTGGCACACTCTGAAGTATTTCGTCCTTTTCTTTCCAATCAGGGTTATCTTGTACCTTCTGTTTCAGTTCCTTATTAATATCATCCAGCTCGTGCTCCAGCCATTTAATATGAAGTTTAATTCGTTCTTTTACTGCCGGATCAGCCGTCTGAAAACGGTTGTTTTCCGCTGTCAGCATGGTTACTACTTGCCGCCGGCGCATTATTATCACCCCCAGCTCGCGTGTCTCTTCCGACGGCAAGACGCGTGGCGTCGGCTTCACTGTTGCAGCATAGCGAGCAATAACCTGAGCATCCAGGATATCGGTTTTAGCCAGTATACCGGTAGATCTGGCAAAATCGCGAATATACCGGGGATTTACTACTGCCACGGGGAAATCTTTGTTTTGAAGCTCGGCAGCTACGGTTGTTTCATAACCCCCAGTAGCCTCCAGAACTATCAAACAGGGAGACAGCCTTTTCATTTTCATCAGCAACTTAGAAAGCCCTTTTTCATCATTGGTATAAGCCCAATGCTCTTTTCCTTCGTATGCCATCACCTCCATAGAATCTTTGGCAATATCAATGCCTATATAAATATCTTTCTCCATGTATCTCCTTCTTCCCTTATCCCATCCTTGCAGATACGAGTTTGGTTAACTCATGCAACTGTTCGGGCTTTAGGAATCTTCCGGGAGACGACCTTGCTAAACAACGGTGTTTCTCCACCTAGTATTTGTCGGTCTATCTCCCGTTTTTAATATTATTACTTTTTAAGATACAAGTATTTCGATATTCGTATTTAGGATTTCCTCGTCAGAGGCGGTAACAGGACAAAACCCATCGCATTAAGCTAAAGTATAAATAGGAAGTTGTTTTGGGTGTGGGGTAAGAGTTGATTTATTTTGGCGCCAATCCGGTCATGTTTCAAGTGGGTTCCTTCTCTTTGCGCTGGTATGGGACATTTCTCACCCTGGCAGTGGTGTGGGTTATTTTCTGGATGTGGCTGCAGGTAAAAAAAGGCGCCCAAATTTCCACCGAAACCATTTTATCCGGGGCATTGATAGGCATCCCTTCCGGTCTTATTTTCGCCAGATTACTACATGTTATCGACGATATTGTGATTGCCAGTCTGCACCCGGAGCTGGCCGATTCCGGAAAGGTGATTAATTATCTGCAGCATCCCGGATTGATTGTCGGCGGAGAAGGCTTAACAATTTACGGCGCGATACTGGGCGCAACGCTGGGAGTCTGGATATACGGCAAAATCAGCAAAATTAAACTGGGGTATGTTTTCGACCTGCTGGCGCCGGCAGCAATTATGGCGCAGGCAATCGGCAGAATCGGGTGTCTGTTTAACGGCTGCTGCTACGGCACGCCCACGACCTTGCCCTGGGGATTAGTCTACACCGACCCAATGAGTTTTGGTTTTAACGGCGGCATTCCCACCCATCCCACCGTAGTTTACGAAATTATTTATTGTGTCATTATTTTTGTGGTATTACTGATGTTAAGGAAAAAATTGAAGCCGGACGGCTCGCTTTTCGTGCTTTATCTGGCGCTTTATGCAGTGTGGCGGCTCGGCATTGATTTTCTGCGTGACGGCACGCCGTTTCTCTTCGGGCTACACCAGGCGCAAGTTGTCAGCATTATCGTGCTGCTGATTACCGTACCCTGGATGATAATCCGCACCAGATGGGTCAAGAAAGATACACAAACTC
>JBAPXT010000125.1:0-8862 GCA_049284355.1 Sedimentisphaerales bacterium | reverse complement strand
ATCAGGCGTTGTTTACGGCATTACAGCCGAGGCAAAATACGACCCCAAATCAAGGGTCAACACCTTCGTCCACGTCGATCACACGCCGAAAAAGCCCCGATACGGCGTGCTCCTGTGCATCAACGGAACGGGCATCCTAAATAGCTGGCTCAAGCACAACACTGGAACAATAGATTACCCACAAATGAACACACTGGCTGAAAGCGCTCCGGTTGGCTCGGAAGGTCTTGTTATTCTTCCTTACGGAAACGGCGCGGAACGCACACTCGAAAACCGCAATATAGGTGCTTCAATTCACGACTTTAACTTCAATATCCACAATAAAGCTCATCTTTTGCGGGCGGCGCAGGAGGGAATTGTCTTTGCATTGAACTATGGCGTGGGTATAATGCGCAAAGTCGGCGTCAAGGCCAAAAAAGTTCGGGCCGGCCATGCGAATATGTTCTTAAACCCCGTGTTTGTAGAGGCCTTTGCGACGGTGACAAAATCGGTCGTGGAATTATACAATACCGACGGCTCGCAGGGTGCCGCTCGTGGTGCGGGTATCGGCGCAGGTATTTACAGGGGACCTGAAGATGCCTTTGTTGGCCTGCAGCCGGTAAAGACAATTGAACCGGATAAGAAACTAACGACAGCTTATAAACAAGCGTATGAAAGATGGGAAAATACTTTGAAATATGAATTGAAAAGGAATCTCTAAAAATGGCAGAGAAATCTTTACATAGTATATGCAGATGGACGTTTAATCCGGGCAAGGGCGGTTTTGTTCCGGGTGATATGCGACCCGAGTGGGGCGGCAAGTTCGGCACGCCGGAAATGATTAAATTAGTGGCTGACAAGATTCGCCCACGCCTACCGAAAAATGTCGAGCTGGGTATCGAGATGCACTATGACGCTGAGGTCGATGATAAAAACGCCGTTGCTGTCGCCGATGCATTGGTGGACAACAAATTGTATCTTGCGATGATAACACCGGGCGCGCACAGTCATTTTGCATACGGCGGTATAGCATCGCTCGACGCTAACGAGCGAAAGGCCGCTGAATCACTGGGGACAAAGACCGTCGATTTGGCATACGGGCCTTTGAAAAAAGCTTGGCATCTGGACGTCAAAAAGGCACCGGCATTTATAATCTGGAACGGCTCGTTCGGCTACGACATCGCTACCATTGGGATTAGAAAGATGTATCAAAATCTAAAAGAAAGCGTTGCCAGCTTGTGCAAATACGAACAAAAAAAAGGTGGAAATCTTTATATAGGGTTTGAACCGAAGCCGAACGAAGGACATCCAGCTATGTTGATTCCAACCGTAGCAAGTGCGTTGCTGTTCTGGAAGAAAGTCGAAAAGGAATTCGGTGTCTCCATAGACAAAAAAGGCGTAAACAAAGAGTTTGGACATTCTGAAATGATAGGCCTTGACCACGTATATGACACCGTCGAAGAGCTCGACAACAATATGATGGTGCATATGCACCTGAACAGTCAGGGTTACAACGACGGCATAATTCTCGGCGGCCCCGGCAAGTTCGACATCGACCACGGCACAAGAATAAATGGTATGAATATCGCCATTGCTGGACTTATTCAGCAGGCCGGCTTCAATCGCTGGAAAGGTCACGATATGCAAACCCGCGCCTATGATAATGCTAATCAGGGTATCGACAGAGTTATAAGAAGCGTCTTGAGCTGGGAGGCCTGCGAAAAAGCCGCTCAAGAGCTGAATACCGCCGAGTTGATGAAGACATTAGCCAAACGCGAAACCGCCAAAACCGAAGATATGATGCGGGCCGCAGTCGTAAATGCTCAAAAGCTTTTTGACAAGATGTACAAATAACAGCTTTTTTCAAAGTAAGGTGTTCTTTTTAAAGAGAAGTTCCACCCTGCGGCAAAACGTTGCCGCAGGGTGGTTTTTTGTACATACCTGTAGCAATAATTAAAGATTTTGGACTTTATGAAAAAATTCTGTGCTGCGGGAGTAAAAAAATAAAAAAAGGATAAACCGGTAACTAAACCGTAACATTGAGATGTTATAAAACAGCTGGTATTAAGACTGAATAACTTTAGATGGAAAGGAAGATATGTCCGGTGAAAAAGATGTTGTTAGCTCCCGCCTTCAATATATTGACAATCTGAAGGTTCTGCTCACCGTGCTCGTAATCCTGCATCATGCTATAATAACCTATGGGGCGCCGGGTTCTTGGTATTATAAAGAGTCTAATCCCGGACCGATTACATTTGCTTTTTTCACTCTGTTCGTGGCCACCAACCAGGCGTTTTTTATGGGTATGTTCTTTATGTTCGGAGGATTTTTCACGCCGTCTTCCTATGACCGTAAAGGGATGGCTCAATTTCTGAAGGATCGCTTTATGCGATTGGGAATACCCATTATTTTCTACACACTTTTTATTCACCCATTTACATTGCTTCTGCTTCGTGTCAGCGTCTGGCATTTCAGAGGAAATTCCACTGAACTTATGCGTCAATTTCTGCAGGATTGTAACGGGTTTCATGTCGGGCCTTTGTGGTTTACTCAAAACCTTTTGTTATTTGTGACAATTTATGTCGTATATCAGCAAATCGCAGTCCGACGTAATCAAAACGTCGTAAAGGTTACACGTAAGCCGACGACTGCAAAAATTATATTCTTTATCGTGGCGCTCAGCTTGGTGACGTTTCTTGTTCGGTTATACTTTCCGGTTGGGCGTTTCACCGATTATTTTAACGTGCAGTTTGGTCATTTCAGTCAATACGTCGCTTTGTTTATCGTCGGAATCGTCGCATACCACAGGGGCTGGTTGACTGAGATACCTTTATCTCTTTCTAAGGTATGGTTTGGCGTTGTTCTGTTATTTATTATTTTTAATTCCATATTCATATTAGCCGGTGCTTCAGATGGGAACATACAACCTTATCTTGGTGGATTGTCTTGGCAGGCTCTTGTTGCCGCGGTTTGGGAGCAATTTGTCGGGGTGAGTATGATAATTGCCCTCCTTAGCCTTTTCTATAATAAGTTCAATTATCAGGGAAAATTGTTAAAAACTCTTGCCTCGAGTTGCTATACGGTCTACATAATCCATCCTGTAATTCTCGTTATAATTACGATTGTGATAAAGGACTTTAGTTTACATCCAGCCATGAAATTTTTCGTACTGGGCATTCTCTCTGTTCCGGTATGTTTCGCCCTTGGCTGTTTAATCAAAAAACTTCCCTTGGCAAAAAGAATATTGTAACGCGACGAATATCTTCGTACCCCCTTTAGACAATCATCATTGCGTCACCGTAGGAGTAAAAACGGTATCGTTTTTCAATAGCGTGCTGATACGCCGCCAATATGTTTTCCAGACCCGCAAAAGCTGCTACCAGCGCAAGCAGCGTCGATTTGGGCAGATGAAAATTCGTTACCATCGCATCGACTATTTTGAAGTTATAGCCCGGCTTTATGAAAAGCTCAGTTGTGCCTGCGGCAGCTTTAACCTGTGAGCCGCTTGCAATCGTTTCTAATGTCCTCACTGACGTTGTCCCAACGGCTATTATTCTCCCGCCTTTTTCTTTTGTTGTGTTTATTATTTGCGCATTTTTTTCATCAATGCTGAATTGTTCCTGATGCATTTTATGCTCTTCGATGGTTTCTGCGGTTAGCGGCTTGAATGTCCCTTCTCCTATGTGCAGCGTTATATATGCGAAGTGGATACCGGCCTGCTTCAATTGCTCGATTAGCTGGTCTGTAAAATGCAGCCCTGCTGTCGGAGCCGCAACGGCGCCTGTATGCTGTGCGTAAACTGTTTGGTACCGAAGTTTATCTATTGCCGCTTGGCTAGGGTCTCTACCTCGTTTGATATATGGCGGCAGCGGAGGGAAACCAATTTTTTCAAGAACAGTTTCGACGTTTGCGTCCGTCTTTATCTTCAACCGGCATCTACCATCTACCATCTTGTTGAGTATTTCTGCTTCGCAAAAATCGCTTTTTATTTTGTCTTTTAGACAGATAATTTCACCTGCTCTTACCTTACGGGCGCCTTTTAACATTACTTCCCACACGCCGCGACTGTTCTCAGCCAAGAATAATGCTTCGAGTTTGCCCCCGCTGCTGCGCTGGCCAAAAAACCTTGCAGGCAAAACCTTTGTGTCATTAAGCACAAGACAGTCGCCTCGCAATAAAAAATCACCAATTTTACTGAAAATGCTGTCTACAAGCTCACCGCTGTAGCTGAAAACCAGCAGTTTTGAATCGCTTCGAACACACACCGGTTGCTGGGCAATCAGTTCAGGTGGTAAGTAATAATTTAACTCGTTTGTCTTCATAACCGAAGGTTATCAGACCGTTGGCAAAATAACAAAAAAATTCAATCAAATAATAAGCCGATTCGTATATTTATATAGTACTCGTTGGATTTCGTGCCAAAGTGGCCCCGCATTATTGACGATACTGACCACAGTGAATCCAATCTTAAGAAAACAGTTTTTCAGGAGGTTGGGCCAATGACTTCAGAAAAACATTTTGAACAGACGGCAACTTCAATCGCCTCCTTGGGCAAGGATGAGCTTAAAAAACGAATCAGAAATTTCCAAGGCCGATTCAGACTGGATTTTACCGACAATTACCTCGACAATCTCGGCATTGACAGATTAAGACATATCCTTTTGGCCGCCTTAATAAACGCAAAACGGGATGATTAAAAAGTTTTTTTGCCGCGGGTAGCTGTCTCTGCTGATGGGTTTATTGAGCATCTGCCCCCCCCGATAAATTTGTTTGTTTGTACTTCCTTGCAGCGCATAAGAAAAGGCTGGAATCTTTCAAAATTCCAGCCTTTGTGAGGCAGCTTTTCATTTAAAAAACATCGAACTGACTTATAAAATCTGCACCACCTCACTAAACCAAGACGTATAAGAAGAAAAGAACCAATTACATCCCCAATTATACGCTCTGGGATGTTTTTTGCAAGAGTTTTTTGTAAAAATTTCTCATTTTTTTTAACTTATGCTTATTTTCCTGTTTTTAGCCCTGCTATGGCTGATATTAACCTCTATCGGCTGACGGATCTCAACCGCTGCTTATAATAACTGCCAAACAATGCCTTATCCATAGGAGCGACTGCTAACCGGATAGCTCTGCCAATCGCAACTGCTTGGCAGCCTTTAACTTATGGTGGGTCGGGGTGGAATTGAACCGCCGACACATGGATTTTCAGTCCAAATTTCAGGTTGTAACATGCTGTCTTCAAACAGGTTGAAGTGCCTTTTTGGGCAGAAAATGAGGGTTGTAGGTAGTTAACAAATGGTTGATAGGTCAAGTCTCTGTAGTGAATCACTAGCGACCGGCACTTTTTTGACATCAAATTTACCAACGTTTACAAAAGGGATATAAAGTTTCTCCTGGTAGTTCCCGAAGAAGCTCGAATCTCCTGCTCCGGTGGATTGAACAACGTTTTTTCTATTTCAATAGGTGCGGTAAACGGAATGGTTAAATTAAATCTGCGCTACCACCAGGTATCCAGCCGTCGCTATCATCAGAAAGTTTTATGTGAAACCATCCGGGTCTATTTTCGAGCAAATCGAATTCTGTTCCTTCATGAAGTGGTTCTTTGAAGCTGGGCGGATAATTTTGTCCATCACCCTGGCGGGCAATAACCTCCTTAGCTGTGATAACCCCACAAATGCTGCTGCTTTGGTTCTTTGATTCCACGATGACCGATGTTAGGAAGCAGATTGTTAAAATACTGCAGATTATCATAACCACCATCAATGAGCCAGCCCGACCAAACCATATCATCCCTGCAATGCATGTACAAACAATTCCAAAGAAAACACACATAAGCAGGAATTTAGTTTTAATCGAAAAATCGTAATGCCAGAAAAACAGAGTTTGCAAAACACGTTTTTCTGTTTTTACAGCTATCTTGTCTATTCTTTTGCTGCGTGCAAACGCCAAATTCTTTTTGATATTTTCGTCAGCACTGTAAAGTTTCTCAGCCCGACGGTAATTCAGGATAGCCTTGCCGAGCTGGTCATGGAGGAAATAAGCATTAGCGAGATTATAGTATAACCTGGAATTTTTGACTTGGCCTTCTTCTATGATTCTTTCAAAACCAAGTATTGCCTTTTCGTAACGTTTTGCTGCTTGTTCAGTATCGGCCGTTGAATTAGCTTGTCTGAAATTTTGGTTTGCCTGATTGTACATTGAGTACATTTGTTCCTTTGGCAACTTGGCCTTTGCCGAGGCAGCTGTCGCAAATAAAAGCAAACTAACCAACAGTGTCGTATATTTTTTAACCATCATTTCCCGGATTTTTTATTGATAGCTTGTATCAGCTTTATTACTTCTTTGATTTGTGTTGAGTCGGCGCTATCTTTTATAGCTGCATAGCGGGCAGCTTCACAATTGACCATTATTCCTTTGAATCTGTCTGCTGTTTGGCTGTCTTGTGTTGCCGTAACAATCACTTCATGGCAATCATCTTCAGTAAGCGACCCGGCGGTTCTGTCGAAACGGTCGCCGATGTACTGTTTCATTATTGAGGCAAGCGCTTCATGCCGTTGTTGCGCAGGTGCCGAAGAAATTTTCTTTAGTTTGCCGATAGCTATGCTCGCAGCGTTTCGTCGACGTTTCTGGGCAACTTTTTCAGGAGTTGTATGCGTGAAGGATTTAATTAAAGCACTGGCTATAAGTAAAGCCAATGGGGCTGCCCAAACAGAAGCATAACCGGGACTGACAACGGCAGACAGTGGCGAAAAAGTTTGATTTGTCAAGGCGTCGAGGTCTTCATAATTGGCTGAAAGCCCTTTCTTTATCGCCTCAACTTCTTTATTCACCGGTGCGAAATCGCCACCCTCCAAATCCGCACTGGTAAGCATCTTTGACGGCGACACCTGAAGTTTTATTGGCTCGGTTTTGGCAACTGCATACTCGCCTTTTTCGGCGTCGAAATAAGCAAGCGAAATCGGAGGTATCACGGCAACTTTGTCGTTGTTGGCACGTATTGTCTGTGTAAAGACTTTGTAGCCGTTTTCAATCGTTGGCGATGCTTTCTCAGAAGGGATTTTAAAGTTCTGTGCTAGTTCAGGTATTTGCTCAATCGCAGGCCACTGAACCGGTTTCAAATACTTGCTGTCGCCGATTTTGATTGTAAGTGTGACAGGGTCGCCGACATTAACCTGTGTCGGTTTGGCCGAGGCTGAAATTGTATATTGCCCCACTAAGCCGTAGAAGCCAGAAGGCTTATCTTTTTCGGGCAAAGGTAATACCGTAAGCTTTAGGGGCTGCGAACTGACCATGAATCGCTTATATTCTTTTTGGGAGCCGAAAAAACTATCAAAAAAACGCTCTTTAGGCTGTGCTCTGCCGACAGCAACATTGGCGGAAACAGAGGTGGGTGAAATTTCTACCTCACCGGAATATTTGGGAATCAGAACCTTACTAAAAGACAGCAATATCGAGTCTTTGCCATTATGAACCGTACGATATTGGCTGACAAGGACAATTATGCCATTGCCAAGGTTGTATTCTTTTGCCTGTTGATTTGATATGTCCGGTTCTTCCAGATAAAAGGCGTCACTGGTAAAAGCAGGTATATTGAACTGAAAGTCACCGATGTCGGCAGAGATGTAAAACTTCACTGTCATAATCACCGGCTGGCCGAGGTAGCATTTCTGCTCGGACAAGGTGACTTCCAAATCCAACTGATCGGTTGTACCAGGTTTTAGAATATTGGCTTCCACAGGATTGGTTTGGTAGGTCTGTCCGTCGAGGGTCACTGTTACCGGCGGAAGGTGTATTTGCCCTGCTTGGTTGGAGGTCAGCAAATAACTCATTACATACTGTTTGGTGATATTTTGAGTTGTTTTGCCGTTTATAATACTTATCGAGGTTTGTGAAACGTCCCGATTACCGGCGCTTTGTGGATTGTATTTTGCCAGAGGTGTTAAATCGACTTGCGCCGGTTTATTTTCGCCGTCAATAATTATGTGATAGCCGAACTTCTCACCCACATAAAGGCCTTCTGAAGAATCGACTTTGGCAAAGACCTGTATTTGGGCCATGCTGTTGCCTGCCAGCAGTGTCACTAAAACTAAGAAAATAAAAACACATTTCGTGAGAAGATTCATATTACCAGTCCTTCTCCACCTTCTGGTAACCGGGTCTTTGAAGGAGTTGTCTTTGCTTTTTTTCATTCTGTTCTTTGTCCAGGATTTCCTGGGCGGTGGCATCCGGGGCAGCAGATGCCTTCTGTTCTTCTTGTTGCTGTTGTTGTTTTTCTTCGCCGGGCTGATTTGGTTCCTGTGGTTGCTGAGTTTGTTCCTGTTGTTGTCCCTGCTGCTGTTGCTGCTGGTTTTGCTGATTTTCTTGAGACGATGCCTTCAAAGCATTCTCAAGATGTTCGATAGCTTTGTCCTGGGATTGCTTTGCTGCGGCACCATCTGATGCTTTTAATTTTATTTCGGCATCGGATTGCTTATCCACCGCCTGCTTAAGCTCTCCCGCAGCCTGCTGCATCTGCGGCGGCTGAGGGGTATTGGGATCCTGCTGCTGCATTTGCTGTGATGCCTGCTCTGCCTCTTTCTTAAGCTGCGATTGTTCTTCCGCCTGCTTTGTATAATTATCCATAGCTTGTTGCTGGTTGATTTGTCCTTTTTCCTCCTGATTTTTTGTTTCCTGGGTTTGTTTAGCGAGGGTTTTTTGTTTTTCCAGAAGGTCTTTGAGCTGATTTTGTTTTTCTGCCTGTTGCTGCTGTTGCTCTTTTTGTTTGTTGATTTGGTCGATTTGGTCGATTATGTCTTTGATAATCAGGCGGGCAACTTCGATATTCTTTGCAGCGTTTTTATTTTCAGGGTCGATTTCCATCGCACTTCGCCAGCAAACAATGCT
>JBAPXT010000124.1:0-18505 GCA_049284355.1 Sedimentisphaerales bacterium | reverse complement strand
GTCCGACAGCTGGCAGTCCACAGTGTAATGCTTCCAGTAAGGAATTGGAGCAGGCCTCGATTGGAGAAGCAAAAATAAAAACATCGCTTTCTTTTAGTTTTTCGGCAATGTCTTTGTTGCTTAATAGTGAGATGCTTCTGATATTTTTGAACCGGATAGGAGATTTACCGACAAAAACCATTTCATACTTATTAAAATCGAGGTTCTCATCCAGCCATTTATAAACGTCAAATCCTTTTTTCCAATTAGGCGACCAACTTGTGGCAATCAATCGAATCTTGCGGTCCGTTGAAAAAGACTTACTTGGGCGGCGATTGAAAAATGTCGGCTCAGGTGCGTTCGGAATTATTGTCTCGAATGGCTTTTGGTGTAATCCCAAACGATGATTTTGTTGTTGTGACCAAGTGGACTGAAAGACCGTAGCATCAGCAAGGTATCTGTTGGCCGTGAATACAACATTGTCTCGTTTATCGCTTGTCCGGCTATAAAGGCGAATTGGGCCGTCAATTCGATGAATGAAAACCTTTTCAGGATGGTTTAACTTAGCTTTGGCAACCTCACCGATGCACTGGTGGCTATTGAACAAGATTACCCGCGATGTTACAACATTTTCGTTGTAGACCCCCATCGAATGAAGGTATTTCTTCAAAGACTTAAGAAACTGATTACCTCCTCCCCAAGGACCTTCTTTGAATTCAAAAAGAATATTAACATTTACCATTCTAAGCGGTCCAAGTTCTTACAGTTTCTCCCAGCATCGTCTTCCGGCATCTCCGGGAGTATCGGGGTCAGGACCCTCAAGAAGTTTATAATGACTACGAATGTAATCAAACACAGCAGGTCTTTGTTCCTGGGCCTGTTGGAAGGATGTCCAATTCTTGGTGCGGGGGTCACCCATAACGGTATAGGTTTCCCATAACTTTCTGCCTTTACGGAGGTGTTCCGTCACGTGCTTAACCACCTCAAACGGATTATGAATAAGGACAAGAGCCTCGATAATACTGATAACGTCATATTGATCTTTCAACGGCAGCGGAACATCAGGTTTGACGATTAGAGCCTGCAATGTAAACGGCTGGCCGCTACGCCCCATCCTTTGTCTAAGTCGCCATTCGCCAAATGCCCGATGTTCACAATCAACATCGACCGTTGTAAAGTGAAACACTCTGTCTTTCACATTTTCCACGATCCAATTACATATTGGTGCACTTCCGCAGGCGTATTCACAGTATTTGCTTCCAGACGGCAGTCCTTTTACAAGCCAATCGAAACGGTCGTACCGATGATAGTAACACTGGCGAAAAGAGCTCCAGGAGCCCAAATCTTTTTGCCACTGATAAATTCCTTCAGCAGTATTGCGGGATTTACTTTCCCAGATTTCTGCCATTGTCATGCCGGAGACGGCCTTTGCTGTGGATGAAGCCGGAAGGTCCGGCCTGCGAGTGGCGGAACGAGCACCTAATTCCCTGGCATGCCGCGGCGTCACACCATAGTACTCGCATAAATCTTCATGCCACTTTCGCTTATTGCTAAACAAGCTACAAAACTCTTTCAGCACCGCTGCCCTGCTTATGATTTTTGCTTTAATTGCCTTTGCTTTAGCTATCATTCTCAGTACTCCAAGAGTAATTTTCATAGAAGACGGCGGTAGAGACAATTTTCATACCGTTGTGCAATAACACTCCAGTCGTATTGACGCGCCGTTGCCAGCCCATTGGCAACAATTCTTTCTTTTTTCTTTTGGTCTTCCAGAATCATCATGCTCTTCTGCACTATCTGGTCAACATCATCAACATCACACAGGAAACCGTTTTCGCCATCGGTGATAATGTCGGGGGCCATACCAACTTTTGTAGAGACCAAGGGAATGCCACTGGCGAGAGACTCGACCAGAGATTTGGGCCCGCCTTCGTGTCGGCCTGTCGCTATATAAAGGTCAAGCGACTTGTAATACATGGCAACATCGTCAGGCTCATCGAGAAAATGGTGCGAGTAAGGAATGCCTGAATTTTCAAGCCGTTGCTTGACATAACCACGGGACGGACCTGTAAGTACTACAAATAAGTCATATCGCCGGCTTAGCTTCTCGACCACGTCACAAAAGGCATCGGGCCCTTTTATCAGTTTAGGTTCCAGCCCATCACCCCACCCACTGCCATCCTTTTGAAAAGAGCCTATAACAACTTTTCCTTTTGAGATACCCAATTTGGCACGTATATTTTCTTTCTGCTGAGACGTCGGCGCACCGAAGGCGATTAGATTAACACCAAGAGGGATTACCATTATCTTTTCTTCCGGTACCCCGAATTTTACCAGCTTATTTCTGGTGATGCTGCAGGAAGTATGCCACAAGTCCACATATTTCGACACGCTTGGGATAAATTCAACCCGTTTGTCACCTGGTGAAATATGAAACCAGGTCACTATTATTTTGTTGCTTTTGTGAGGGAGTTTTGGTCCGCCGTCACCTAAGAAAGTGTTAACAGAACCAAAATGCACTATGCTGTTTCTTATGCCGCGGCAAGTCGTAACGACCGCTGAACTAAGAGAGGGTAGGTTTGCTGTGATGGAACGGCCATCGTGGTCTATGGACCAGTTTGCACCTTCCACCACATAATAGAGAGCCTTGTGAGCCGTTCTGTTGGTTATACACTCTGTTATTGTTCTAACATTCTGTTTGAGCATCTGTAAACTATAAGGTCAACGGCGGCTTCCAGTAAAGGCCGTCGCTGGTGCTATGCAGAAAATAAATATCTTTAGTGTGGTTTATACTTTAAGAGGATAGCCCTTGTTATCTTTGGGCGTCTTGCGGCAACCTTTAATAAATCGGAGGCCTTTATGTTGTCATATAAATAAATCGAACTTGTATTAATATTGATAACCTTAAAAGGCTGATAATTCAATTCATCAAATCTTTTTTTGGCATCAGAATGAGAAGATGAAATAACCAATTCTGGGTAATAACCCAAATCCAACATATTTGTCAATGGTTTTGTAAACGTTGGGTCAGGATCAATGTCACCCAGAGGATGAATCTCAAAAAATATTCGAGTCGGCAGAACCGGTCTGATGTCGTTGCTCAACCTGCTAAAGAGTTCTCGCTCATGCCCCTCAATATCCATTCTTAATAGATCAATCTTTCTGTCAGCGTTTACCAGTATTTCCCTGATATCTTTGGTTTTAACCTCAATATAGTTTGGGTTGTTATTGTCCGTTTTGTAATTTATTAAGCTGTGAACATTTGATGCCTTGCCAAGATATAATCTTTTAACAATATTTTCGGTGGAAACCGCCAAGTTGTGGACTTCTACGATGTCGTCAAGATTATTCAGCTTGAGATTGCGGGCAAGGATATCAACACTTTGCGGGTATGGTTCGTAAGCATATATTTTGCCGCTTTTACCAACTAATTTTCCCATAAGAATAGTGTAGTAGCCGACATTGGCACCTACTTCCAAGATACACATTCCATGTTTTATAATTTTTTTGATTGTTTCGGTTTCGGCAATTTCTCTTTCCCTGCGAATCATCAGGTCTTTCGACAAACCTTCTTCATTGAAGTTCAGAATCATTGGGTAATTGTTTACTTTTCTGATGACCTCTCTTTTTTTAAGAATTCTTATGTTGATATAATGGTCGATCTGACGAAGAACCGTTGAGAATGTTTTCTTAGGTTCCACTTTTTTTATGGATGGAAGCAAGTTTTTTACTGCCGATTTGATGCTCATCTAATCGCCCCTGTCAAAAAATGACTATGTCTATCGCTTTGTTTGATACCGAATTTTTGAAACGATCCATTAGGTACCGGCCTTGCCGTGTAATAATATCCATTTCCAAGGGGGCTCTGTTTCCACTTTTATCACTTTTTTGAAATATTTGAGCAGCAGAAGGAAAAGTGTCTCTTCGGATTTCCACCTAACAGCTTCAAACGCCCCTGCTTTTGAAGTTTCATCATCCTGGGAGATAATATCATATAGTACATATCCGTTTGGTTTTACCACACGGGCATGCTCACAAAAGAAAGATTCAAGATTAAAGGCATGGTCTAATTAGTTAGAGTAAATCATATCCAAAGAAGAATCAGGATTGTCCAGATGCATAAAATCACCGATGCGAACAAGCTTATTATCGGGGCCTGGATTCAGGTCTATTCCGTAAGCATTCTTAAAGCCGAGGTCATGTAGAACCTCTACTTCCGTTCCCTGGCGTGCCCCGGCACAAAGGATGTATGCCGACTT
This sequence comes from Sedimentisphaerales bacterium, assembly GCA_049284355.1. Lineage (GTDB taxonomy): Bacteria > Planctomycetota > Phycisphaerae > Sedimentisphaerales > Anaerobacaceae > CAIYOL01. The sequence continues at coordinate 14,267 of JBAPXT010000124.1, read as the reverse complement.
TGGTAAAAAAACGGGCAAATGATGAAACCGACGATAAAATCTATGGCGGTAAGCTGCGATATTTCGATTTGTAAAACCTCCCCGCATTTTTAGAATCTCGTGAAACTTTTGCTTCTGATGGCTTAAATATTCTTCATAATCTTTATAATCGCGGTAGTAAAAGTCTTCTTGCTTCTGAGTCTTCCAGTCACCTTTAGCGTGGTGTTTATCACGGACGTCGTGTTTATCGCGGTTGTAAAGATAATTGGGGTCATAGAACCTACGAAGGTAATGGACATATCCATAGCCGCCCGGTGCATAACGATAAAGAGCCGTTTTAAACCAGAACTTTAAATGCATAATCACACTTTCTTTAAACAAAACAATTTGTGTTATCTATCCTTGAACAAAGAATGATAACTAGGATACAAGGGCTCGTCTATCGTAATAAGATTGGCAAAACCCTTAAGCAACAACGCATTATATTTGGGGTCAATAACATTCTTTGGTACATTGCCTGAATAAGTAAAATAACCATCTGGAGAATAATGCAGTTCAAGAACTCTCTTTGTCAACTCTACCGATTTGTCTTTGTAAGTTTGTTGGCCCGAAAGCTGCGCGTATCTCCTGAGGGAAACGCCAAAATCAACTTGGCTGTCGATATGAGCGAAGTCGCCCGCTTCACGATAGGGCATCAGGCCGTTTTCTAATCGGTTCTGCCACGCATAATCTATTATTTCCTCTGCGACAGACATAAATTTGTCTTTGTATGGAGCAACGTAATCCCCAGCGAAATAAACTGTATCACATATAACATCCGTGAGAATAAATGCGGTGGTTATACCGGCATCTCTTCTGGCTCGGCTGGCAGGGACAAATTCCATATACACTTTTCCATTATTGCAAAAGCTCTCGGTTGCGCCTGCAATCCACTTGATGAGGCTCTGCAGCCAAAATTCATCTCCTGTGGCTTTATAAAACTCCAGAAGCGAGAAAGCACAGGTTGAATTGGACTTCATCAACTGGCTATATAAACCATTAATTGAGTAAAAAAGAAATTGCTTCACAAAACCTTTAAGTACACGAACCCCGGGAGGCCCAACGACCGTGGGTGGCTTACTATGGCGTTGAGCAGGAAAAGACCTTGGCAGGATATTTTTCTGTACAAACTTTTTTATGGGCGATGAATATACCCTATATGGAAAAAGGTGATGCGAGCTGAAATAATCATCCTGAACCCAGCTCCGCAAAACCTTCTGGGCCTGCTCAAAGCTGTCTGGGAATTCTTCTCTCATTTCACAAAAGGTTTCCAACAAGCCAGCCGACCACGGTTCATAGAAAGAAACTGCTTTTTTATTTTTAGGGTAGAATGCGGCCGAGAAGAAACCATCTTTCATCAAGTACTCAAGAACAAACTCGACAGACTCTTTGAGCAAGTTATAGGTAATATCATCTGCTGTTTCTTTCCAAAGGGCATAAAGTCCGCCGAACCATTCATCAATAGTGCGGGTTACCAAAACACCATCTACACTGCAAAGTGAAAGCAGAGATTCGTTCTTTTGCCGAATAATCCTGACCTGCGACAATAAAAAGTCGGTTTCATTAAAAAAGATGAAAAAAGGTACAATGTCGTCAAAGTCAGTAAAAAGTGTCCGCTTTGTGACAGGATAATTCCTCGCTAACAGCCCATCTGCTGTAATAAAACGAGTCTTTATAAGGTTAATCAGATCCTGGGCTTTTTGCCTGACATCCAAATCGCAGCTACTTATTTCCATAATAATTGTTCCAGAATCTGTTTTCCGGCAGGTCTCTCGGGATTTCACATACGGCCTGACTACTTTTCCCGATAGCCAAGGAAGCTACTATTACATGCGTATCAGGGATTTCAAGTTTTTTTCGCACTTCATGTTCCCGACCGACTGTCCCAAAACTTGTATATGAGCCCCAGCAGCATCCCAAGCCCATTGTCTCACAAAGCAGATAAATATTCTGTACTGCTGCGGCACCTTCAATAAAAGGTACCATTCTATCTTCCGGATATTTGTAGTCGCCCGCGTCTGAAAGAATCAGCAGGATGCACGGCGATTGAGAAAAAAACTGGCAGCCGCCTGGTATTGTAGAAGCTACGAATTCCTTTAGCTGGCGGTCTTCCACAAAAAGCAAATAAAGAGTTTGCCGATTGCAAGAGGAGGGAGCATACTGTGCTGCCTGGCAAATTGCAACCTTCTCAGAATCTGTAAGAGGTGTATCGATAAAGATTCGTCGAGAACGACGTTGACGTATTAAACCCATCAGATTTTCAGCAGTAACCGGTGGTTGTTTACGAACTGTGTTATTTATCAGCATAGGACAAAAAACAGAAGCATTCTGCTGGCCTTTGGTTTTGTATTCCTGAAGTATTTTCTGCGCCCATTTTTTTTGTTCAGGCGGAAGGCCCCCGCCTTCGGTTAATACTTTCTCAATTTTCTCGGCCGCGCTTTCTGCTACATGAGATGGATATGAATGAGGTGTGAAGAGACAACGTTCCAGATGGTGAGTTTTTTTTCTCAAGAGCAAAGGAGGATTGTTCTTCAAGTATCCATCATGGATATATCGCTTTTTAGCTCTAACAAAATATTTTATTTCCTGTGCATGCTGCTTGAAGACTTTTTTCAGAATCGAAGCATAAAGAAGAAAATCACCGGCCATTCTTTTTGTTTTAGCTAAGAAATCCATTTCTGCAAAAGTTAGATTTCCTCATCAAATTTTATAATTTTTTTGTCCAGCTTAAGTAGCTTACAGGTTGTCAGCCGTTGTTTCCAGCCACGAACTGGCGATAGAAAAATGTCCAGCAACAAATGCCAAATGGTAAGCCCATACATGCCTGCGCGAGCATAACTTCGCCATGCGAATCGATGAGCAGTTGCAAAGGTTCGCCTTTTTAATTTCATGATAGAAGAAGGCAGATCGCTATGGCTAAATATCTTGTTTGCAACATAGATTCGTTCTCTTGCGCGATGAGAATTCCATTGTAGACTTTTTGTATCTGGGTGGATTCTGATATAAGCCAGAAGGGCATTTATATATATTGGTTTTTTGATGAGTGCGATTCTCAACAACAGGTCAATATCCATAATATAGTGAAGGTTTTCATCAATCTTCCCTGCCTGAATTACAAGGTCCCTATTTATCAAGCAAGTCGGCTGGGGACCAGTCTTCAAAGCAGAAATCGAGGCTGCCAGATCAGGTGAAAAGCTGATTTGGTTGTCATAACCATGTTTATTTCCGCCCCGCACTTTACTCTTATCGTCAATAAAGATGCGTTGCCCGTGCACGTAACCCGCTTGGGGATATTTAACCATCGCTCGGACCATTGTCGCCAGACTGTTAGGGGCGAGTACATCGTCTGAATTATGCCAGTTAAAGAACTTTCCGGTACTTTTTTCCAGCCCTTTGTTGATTGCATGGCTTTGTCCTCTGTCCGGCTTGCTTTCCCAGTAAGCCAGCCAAGACTCATATTTCTTTATAATATCAATGGTTTCATCTGTGCTGCCACCATCTACGATGATATATTCCATGTTGGGATAGCCTTGGAGCAGAATGGAACGGATAGCCTCTTCAATAAACTGACCCTGATTATAAGAAGGTGTAACAATACTTATCTTTGGCCAGAGTTCTCCATCTGACATCCTATCAGACACTCTCTCGCTCTGTTCGGTCCACGGCCAGCCGCTTTTACCCGCAGGAGCAGGAGGTAAATCTTCCAAGCTTGGACATCGTAAAGTTGGAATCATTGATTTTCTTAATGTTTCCATTTTTTCAAATTAAGCATATACGCTTCGATATATTTCCAGCGTTTGAGCGGCAGTCTTGTCCCAAGAATAGGATTTGACTTTTTCAAGACCTGCCTGCACACGCTCAGAATCACGACCTTGGGACAAAGCAATATCCAAAGCATTAAGCAAGTCATCTTCTTCGGCTGGGTCGAAGTAGATTGGGCAATCACCCGCCACTTCAATCGTGGATGGAATACGTGAGGCGACAATCGGACAACCGCAAGCCATCGCCTCAAGTAATGGAATACCAAAGCCCTCGTAAAGAGAGGGAAAAACAAATGCTGCTGCGCTATTATAAAGTCGGCAAAGAGTTTCGTCATTAACATCCTGCAACAGCTGTACCCTGTTCTGTATTTGCAACTGTGCAAGCTGCTGTCGTTCATCGTTTGACCAAGGTCTTGCTCCTACCAATACAATTGCAACGTCCCTTCGCTGATGCCACTTACTATAGGCCTGTATCAACATACTAAAATTCTTATAAGGACTACGAATACCAACGTAAAGCAGGTAAGGTTGATTGGTCGGGGGTATAAAGATATCTGCACTTTGCTCCAACCGCCTGAAAATATTACTACACGCATGAGGCACTACATAAATAGAATCAGAATCAAGTTTATAGATATTTCTTACATCCTCACGGGTGCTCTCAGAGACGCAAATAACTGCATCGGCGTTGCAGACACACTGCCGTTTTTTTTCTTTGAAGCGGTCGGCAGCCTGGCCGTTGTAAAAATTGCAGAAACGCTCAAAAATCATATCATGCACCGTTACAACCGAATACCCTTTCCAGCTTTGTGGTAAAGTGTAATATGTCGAATGCCAAACCTTTCCAGAACCTTGCCCAACCAATATTCTTTGAATAAGCCCATTAGCCGTGGGTATAAATGGTTCCCATATTCGCTTGGGACGCAGGTAACGTTCGATATTGGGAATAGAATGGTGTGTGATACGTTGATGCTGAGGCAATGCTTGCTTGAGCCGACCTTGTGTCAACAAGGTTATGTGCAATGAATTATCAGCTTGACACATACGCGGAAGAATTTCACTAAACAGTCTTGAAATCCCGCCTTTCGACTGCACATGATAGATAATACCATCCACCACTATTTCGACCTTGTCCACACTAACCCTTGCACAGATGAGGATGCTACCCTATTTTATCAGTTCAATACATGCCACAGATCGAGCCGCTGCAGCATAGTCGGGTTCATAATCTGATTTGTTGTGGATATCAAAATACGAACAGTCAGTGCACTCTTCGGCCCTTGTGATCTGCCAGCCATCTGGAAAGTACTTGTAATAAGCAGTGCTGTGGGAAGAAGGTCTAAAAGTATCACATACTGCATCAATCATTTTGCAGTCAAATTGCTGCAGCCAGCCGTGATTTTCATGGCGACCATAGGGAACTGTGGCAAAGAACCTTCCGCCTGGTTTGAGCAGCCGCTTGAATTCCCTTACAACATCCAGGTGGTCATTCGGCTTAAACTCGTTGAAACATGCATCTTTTGAATATAGCAGCGTGTTATTCATACCAATATGTTCCAAAGTCGATATGCAAACTATTTCATCAAAAGATTCGTTCCTGAGAATAGTGTGTCTGAGGTCACCAAAAATATATGAGACATTACTGCGTCCGAGAAATTTTTCCGGTGAAAGATTATATATCACAATTTTCTTGTTTCTTAAAGTGGGATGGTCAAGAAGATACTCGTGATTTAACGCAGAACCTGCATCAAGAAGTAACCCTTCTGCTACACCAAGCCTTGCAAGAACCCATGGATATTCAACAACTCGCTCATCAATGCGAAACCCATAATTAGCCGGCAAGGTTTTGTTGTAACGAAAGCACGCGAGGAGTTCTTGGTCGGCCAACACACTACAGAGAATCGTTTTTTTGTATTCTTTATATCCAGAGGTATAGGGCTTACATCCTGATTTTAGATATTCTCTTATCTTTGCATCAGTTCTGCCAGATGCTCGTCTTTTTCTGATATTTTCAAATAGTCGATATGTCACGATTAATCTATTTCAAGCCTGTCCGGTTTTTAGCTTCCCCCGAAACTTTTTTAGTTGTATTTTTGTCTTGCTGGATACAGTAAATAACTTGCTCTTTATATAAATAAAAGCCTGGTGTTTAAGAATCCTTATTTTTTCTGCTCGCCAGACTGAAACATTATCTTCTGTTAGTTTTCTGTTATCGATATATTTATCAAGGACCCGATAAGTTAATCTCTCACCATTCAGCCATATCTGATTTTTAAAATATGGCATTGCTGCTTCTATAACGTTCTCTCTGCTGACATGCATAGCTTCTCTGTTGTTAGACACTTCAGAAATATACGCACACAACTCATCCACAGAATCGATACATTTTACGACCCCTGTGCCACACAACTCGCCGTTGCCAAGAATGACCACCTTCTTTCCTTTCGCCAAAGAGTAATAGAAAATGCTGCCTGGCACTGTTATCACGATATCGGCATTACTTACCAAAGAGTATAGTTCCACCTGATTAGCCAAAATAGTATTCGACGAATTGATATGCTGTTCCTCAAGTTTATATCTGGTATAGGGATGCTGTCTTACTAATAATTTACTATCTGGGAGTGTTTCCTGTATACACTGTTGAACCTTACTTAGAACTTCAAAGTCGTTTCCCCAGCCCTTTCCTATGGTCCAGTACTCTTCCGTGTTTTTCAAAGAAAAAGACCCACCACACCCATCTCCAAGAAACAATAAGACATACTTGTTTGGCAATGAAATTCGCTTTTCAGGCGCACAATGTCTTCCTTTATAATTCAGCAATAAATTCTGCAGCAGCAGCCTATATTGTTTTTCGTCACCATCTTTCAAGTTACTATCTAAATCGGGTCTATGAATCCCACAGGTATTGAATTGATATGTTCCTGCAAAAACCCATTTTTCGAAAGGGACAAAGTTTATGTTTTTGTTTGCTAACACTTTTTTTACAACTTTATAGGTGGTATATGATCTGGACATCACAAAGTAAACAGATGCACTACTTGTTAGATTTTCCACAAAACTAATTAAACTATCTAACCTGCATTTATAGTTACCCACATTTATTTCGCGGTCACCATTAATTTCTTTTTCGAGTAGGATTAGTTTTTTAAGAAAATTGCCATTATAAACATCTTTGTCTCTCTTTTTTCCACGGGGGAGGTCCAAATTAAAAAGATTAAATGTTTTTAGATAAATATAATCACATTTCAGTTTTTTTATACATTTGTGGTAATCCTTAAAAACAACCGCTCGCAGGGTAATCCCTCTCTGGGCAAGATGGTCGTAAACTTCGTTCAGGAAAATGATTTCCGGCTCGCTAATATCTGTAAAGAAAATAATCGATGGCATAATTCGACACTTTTTTATTAGATTTGGAGACCCACTTATATTTTTCGTACAAAAGTTATAAATTGTTCAACTTTTCTTCTGCTGGCTTCTGTGCCCGCCTAATAGGCGCCAAAAGGAAACTCGACTAATTGATAGTATAACCATTTTCCAGCATACACATCACGTCAACTGACTCCAGGATTTCCAACTAAAAGTCTTTAAACTATCTTCCCAGAAAGGCATGATACAAACCTGCTTTTACCAACATTTGTATTGATCATTCCCCGCCTGACACTGTAACAATTTCGTTTGTCACAAAAGTATTTTCTTCACTGCCAAGGTAATAAATCATACCGACAACGTCTTTAGAAGTACCAATCTTTTTCAAAGGTATCATTGCAACCCGTTTTTTCATGTCCTTTGGAAATTTTTTGTGAAATTTGGTATCGATCACACCCAGTCTTATTGTGTTTACAAGTATGTTATGCTCGGCTCCCTCTTTTGCCAACGTTCTTGTCATTCCCTCAAGAGCTAATTTCGAACAGCCATAGGGCATCGAATAACTCGAGCCACCATATTTTGCAGCTATTGAACTAATACTTACTATTCTACCAAATCGTTTCCTCTTCATTCGAGGAAAGACGTCAGAAGTGAACAATATAGGTGCAAAAGTATTTACCATAAAAATCCTCTTAATATCAGAAACTGTTAATTTGCTGAAATGCTTCTTAACTAGATATGTTCCCGCATTATTAATAACACTCTCAATTTGGAGTTTATTTATTTTGCGAATAAAATTCTGAATTTGTTTTCCAGACAGAAAATCGGCTTTAATAAGGTGACATCTAACGCCAATGTTTTCCACCAATTTCTTGAGTTCCATCGCTTTCTTCCGCGAAGTACAGTAGTGGCATACCACGTTCCAGCCTTTCCTGGCGAAATACAGTGCAACCTCCCTTCCTATATCACCTGTAGCGCCTGTTATCAAAACTGTTTTCGTTTTCTGCCTATTCATAAAATCATTCCTTATTTGTATCTTTATGGTGCTTGAGCCAATACTCCACCTGTGGGATTTGCCATTCATAATCGACATCTAATCCCCCCCATTGCTTAATCGCAAAAATTTTTTGCCCCATCCATCTCTGAGGAAGAAGCCCATTCTCAAGATTTTCCAGACAACACGACCTAACAACGGAAGCCCCCATATCCGCAAACCATACATCACCTTGAGAATCTCTGTCGCAACTCAATGTGCCACTACCATCAAGAGTCTCAAATGGTACAAAAGGATGCAAAAACCCGTCATCCCCGATTTTCCTGGCTCTCAGCGGACTCCACATATTATATCGCGATACCGTAACAGCTGAATCATACTGTGGATTTTCCAACAAAACTTTTATGCCCTTTGAAATTGTTTCTGCTGTAATCGTTGCCGCATTACACATAAGCAGGACTACCATGTCTATCTCTATCCCTTTGTTTCGCTCCTTTGCAACGTTATAAGCATGTACATAAACATCTTCTCCCAGCGCTTCACTAGTGCAGAGTTGGGCTGGTCTCTTAATAACTTCAATCCCATTTTGCTCTGCTAAGTCCATCAGAGCTTCGTCATCTGTGCTTAGATATGTTTTTTCAATCTCAGAGCAGTTATTCGCTGCTTTCATTGGATAATAAGCTATTGGCTTACCCAATATCGGATAAAGATTCTTGCCCGGAAGCCCCCTGCTTTCTTTTTTTCCCATTAGTATAGAAATAATCATATTCTGTTCTCCTCTGCATTAGTTTAAGTACCTCACTGGTCCTCAAATAACATCCGTCACAGGATGGGATCTGATGCGACAGACCCCCCTTATGAATTTCTCTTATATGATTTAACTTTTTGCTGAGCCAAGCTTGCTTTATAGAAATTTCATTCACATTTCCAAGCGAGAGCCCCCCTTCATCATCGTGATTGCAAGGTAATATGGTTCCATCCCACCAGACACCCATCCTTTGCCACAACTGTGGACAAGCCCAAGGATACTCCAGCCCCTTTTTCCTTACCTTCATCTCTTTGTAATCCAGATAACCCACTTCATCAGCTCTCCGTGACCAGAAGTTCTTATATTCTTCGAAGCTATCCTTTAGCTCAGGCAGCATAACGGTCTGCACCCTTATCCTCGGGTGCTTTACTCCAAGCTTTTCCTTTAATGACTGTAAGTTCTCGATATTTGACAAAACAGTCTCGTAGATGGCTCCGACCCTATAACTTTCATAAACATCTTTTGTGTAACCTTCAAATGAAACAGAGAGCCTATCAAGACCAACCTCAATAAGCTTTTTAGAAACATCTTTTGTCATGAGCATAGCATTAGTGTTGAAATAAACATCTATCAATCCCTTTTGTTTCGCATATGCTACGAACTCATGAATCTCAGGGTGTAATAACGGTTCACCTCTGATATTAAATTTTACTCCGTATAAGTCATTATCTACACCTTCATCAATTATCTTTCTCAAGACACTAAGTGACATAAACCCCTTCTTTATCTTGCCACCCCTGAATGTAGTGGCACAGAAGGAACATCTTAAATTGCATATACTGGTCACTTCAATATCTATAAACAAAGGGAATTGTCCTAAATGGAAATTTTCAGGCCATTGCTTCCACTTATTCCGATATTCCCTGAAACGTTTACTTTTTTTTTCTAATAAATCCTTGCCGGAAACAAAATGAAAATTAGAGTTAACTTTGATAACTACATCATCTCTGGACATTTAAAACGCTCCTTTTCATCGACAAGTTTTTAGGCGAGTCTGGAATTGCATAATAGTTCGGAATAATGTTTGGAAATTTACTACAATCGTCAAAATAGATCTCGATGTCTTTTCTGCGCAACGTTAGGTACTCATCGAAAATAACTTTTGGTCTGATATCATTTACTTCACGTTGCAATTTCTTTTACGAAAAACTTGCAGGCCTTTTTCCATGAGATGCCCCGCATCTCCAAAACTTTTAGAAATCATCCCAAAACCCTCCCGAAGGAAGATGACGATGCAGACAAGCTGAATCATGGCGATACTGTTTTTAAATCTATTATAACGCTACTTTTTTTGAATTAAAACCCACATATGAGAACTTAATCGATTGTCAGCAAGGAACCGCTGAAAGGCACTTTGAGTTTCTGCATCGGAAGCAATAATTTCCTGGGTAAACCTATCCAACTCAACATACGGGTTATATTTTGCAAAATTAGCTACAATATCAACATCAAGCTCCCCCGGAGTAAACAAATCAACCACCCGCCAACCCTTTCTTTCTGCCAAAAGTTCGATGGAATGAGGATTTAAGAAATTCACATGATGTGGCGGACTCACACTATTTGAGTGTTCCCCCAAAACAAGAATATCCCATCCCCTTCTACTCAAAGTAGAAAAAATAAAATACCCTTCTGGTTTCAATGCCTTACTTACAGCATCAAGAAACAAGTCAACAGAAAAAAGATGTTCAAAAAGCTCAAGAGAAACTGCAATATCAAATTTAGCCTCATATTCGAGGTTCATCCCCTCAATAGTAGATTCTATCACGTTCAGCCCCTTTCGTCTGCAAACATCGGACAAATAAACTGAGGGTTCCATCGCAAAAACCTCTTTGAAAATATTCAGGGCTATAAGTTCCTCACACAGCGTGCCATAACCTGCACCAATGTCAAGTAAAGCACCGGGAGTAATCCCATTTTTGACAACGATGGATTTAATTAACCGCGCCTTGGGCTTAAATAATTTATCACGTCTCGCAGCTTCTGTTTCTTTATAGAAGGTTGTGGCCCAGAATTTGGAAGAAGCGGAAGCTCTATAATAACTGTCGAGCATCTCTCGTGGAGGACGGGGGGACACATATAGTGTTTTACAATATTCACATTCCAAGTAGGTGAATGAATCTTTTGTAAAAGAGGAACTTATCTTAGAAGACCGACATGCAGGACATTCAACATTTAAAAATTTAGTACGATCGTTAAAATGAATTTCTATGTCTTTTCGGCTTAACTTTAGATATTCATCGAAAAGAGTTTTTGGCCTGATTTCATTTTCCTTCATTGTTATAATTTCTCACACGAAAAATCCGCAGGCTCTTTTCCATAGATGCTCAATATTAGCAAAATTTCGATTAGAACAAGGGGCTATTTACATTTCCTCTATAAGTTGAACCTTTACAGAAATCACCAACCACTGCTACAACATAGGCAATTCCAATTTTGTCTCGGAATTTACTTTAGCTCGTATTCATATTCAGGTACCTGAAGTTGAAGTTCTTCTCCTCTGATAAATCTTAAAGCCTCTTCTGTTGCTAATTTTTCCATTTCAAACCGACAGTCAACTGTGCATGAGCCCATATGACAGGTTAAGTAACAGTTATCCAACGTTAATAATTCTCCACCGTAAGGTTCGTTATTAAAGACATCGATAGCAGCACCACCTATCTTTCCATTTCTTAGCGCCTCAAACAAGTCCTTTTCATTTATTATACCGCCGCGAGCCGTATTAATCAGAAATACGCTCGGTTTCATTAATTCCAATTCTTTCTTGGTTATTAAGGGGGATGTTTGCGGAGTTAACGGCACATGTAGAGTTATAATATCAGATTCCCTGTAAATGACTTCCTTTGATACAAGTTCAGCATGGTATAAGTCATATAGATTGTGATCCGGCTGAATGTCATTAACGAGTATACGCATAGGTGAAAATCCCTGTAAATGCTTAAGCACTCTTGACCCTATACGACCCGTCCCGATTATTCCTACGACCTGATTTGACAGCCTCTGGCCCATAATCCGCTGCCATACTCCATCCCGCAGTTTTCTATCTACCAAAGGTATACTTCTGCAAGTATTTAGAATATGCCCCATTGTTAATTCGGCCACGGCAGGCGCAGGGGCATCCGGTGTGTAAGACACATTAATTCCCAACTCTCTGGCGTGAAGCAGGTCAACATTGTCAAGACCGATTCCCACTCTACTAATCAGCTTTAGATGTGGAGCGTTATCCATTACTCTTGCTGTTATGGGTTCTGTGCCGGCAATCAGAATATCATAGTCTTTAATTATCTCGGCCAACTCCTCCTCATTAAGTTTTCTACCTAACGGATTAATGACAAATTCACAATTTGATTCTTTTTTCAATATATCCACAGGATAAGAATCTATTTCGCCGAAAGGAACAGTTGAAATGAACACGTTATATTTCTTTTGGGATTTAAGAGGTGAACGTTTGACTGAACGCCGCAAAAAATCTGAGGTTTTCTGAATTTTTTTTCTATAAGGTGTCAGTTTGTCTGAAAATCCGTTTTTTCTAAGCCAGCGTTCCACTATTGGAACCTGCCAGGTATAGTCAATATCGGCGATACCTTCTTCCTGAAAAACAGGAAATATTTTTTTGCCGTATACAGCAGACATATCTTCAAAAGGCCTTTTGAGCTCTAACAGGCAACATGTCCTAACAATTATTAATCGGCCGTCTATAAAGTACTCATAATCTAAGTCAGATTTGTCGGAACGAAAGGAATCCAGAAGGCCTTCATTAATGATACGAAAGGCGTTTATAGGGCGGAACTCACGTCTTTTTACGACGGTAACAACGGAATCAAGCTGAGGTTTTGATTCCAGAATTTCCAGTGCGTTGTCGATAGTCTTACTTAAAACACAGGGGGAGTTTCCTAAAAGAAGCACTACCTGCGCGGGCTCTTGCTTGAGGTCATCGATGACCTTCGATAAGGAACGCTGAAATTCTTCTATTACTGTCTTGCATTCACCGCCTCTTTCAATAACTTTCAGCGTGTCAAAAGCTTTTGCTATTTGTATGATGCTTTTCGATTGAGTGGATAAATACACCTTGTCAATTTTTTTCGATGCCAGTGCCGCCATTATCGGATATGACACAACCGGTCTTCCCAAAATCGGGAAGCTGCACCTGTCAAATTTGTCCGCGTCTTCTCTGGCAAAGATAACAGCAACCGTAGGTTTTGAATGTTTTTGACCAGCCATATGTCACTCAAAGACTTAGTAAATTATCTGAGATTTTTGCATTAATCAGGAATAGTTATGCGCGAACAAAAATATAATTATAAATAGAAGCATATGGGCCCGTATCAAACCTGGGACAATGCTTCTTGACATGAAACTTCAGTCCCGCATTTTTTATAATCTGGATGACACCGTCAGTATACTGTTTTCTGTTGCTGTCCAATTCTATGAGAAATGACTTTAGTCTTTCATCGGAAAGAGTTTTTTTTGCACCATTTATTATTTTATTTTCGATGCCATCAACATCAATTTTGATATGATTTGGAAAAGGAGGATTAAATTGCTTAACGAAATCGTCTATGGAAAAACCAATCATGGCCTGTTTCAAAGAGGCTGTAAAAGGGTTTCCCTCGCAATCAACGGATTCAGCAAAACTGTTTAACGCTCCACCAAGCTCTGTGTTTTGCATATAGAACGTATTTAGCCCCGATACATCATTAAAAGCCAAGCAATATGCAGATATTCTGTTGTCCATTTTGTTGATTTCTAAATTCCTACACAACAGATAATAATTAGCTGGGGAAGGCTCGAAAGATAAGATTGTCAAAGAAGGATTCAGTCCGGCGTACAAGGAGTACAACCCTACATTTGCACCAATATCCCAGAATATGTCATTATCAGTGAAAGTGTTTATCCACTCTATGGTTTCAGGTTCTTTTGACAGTAAGCTTCGCGCACGGCCAACGGGCACCTTTCCCGGGCAGAAGAATTTAATTGCGCCTAATTTTGTCGTTTTAGTGATAATCGGAATCATTTCTTCCGCCAGTTCAGCTGACACTGATTCGGCCATCTGCTTGTCAAGCACAGACGCTACTTTTCTGAGAAATTGGACTGAAAAAACAAATATCCTCTGCCCGATGGCCATATATAATCTACCTGTGAGATTAAACAACAAACATGCTTATTTTACTCCAGCAAGCTCCGCTATTTTAAAACTGGGATGCTTTCCTCTAAAACAAAAATCTTCTGAATCAATAAAACTCCTCAGGGTTTGCAACGTCTTTTCATGTTTTTGCATGTTGAACTCATCAAAAAACAACTTGTAACTTATCGGTTCATTTTG
>JBAPXT010000123.1:0-7005 GCA_049284355.1 Sedimentisphaerales bacterium | reverse complement strand
GTTAATGCACGGGCGGCAATGGTCCGACGGACTGCATCAGGCAGTAGAGGCAAAAGAAAATGTCTCGGTAAAAGAAGAAACTCAAACACTTGCTACTATTACACTGCAGAATTTTTTCAAACTCTATGACCAAATAGCGGGGATGACCGGCACGGCTGCCACCGAAGCTGAAGAATTTATGAATATCTACAAGCTTGAAGTTGTTGTGATACCAACCAATGAACCCTGCGTCAGGGAAGACCAAGAGGATGTAATCTATAAAACAATGCGCGAGAAGTTTAATGCGATAGTGGAAGAGATAAACAGCGCCAGCACCTCCGGCCGGCCGGTACTTGTAGGTACGGTAAGCATTGAAAAGAACGAGGCGCTGTCCAATGCCCTTAAGGAGCGATACGGAAAAGAGTACGCACACGAGGTTCTGAACGCCAAAAATCATGCAAGAGAAGCTGAAATTGTAGCCAAAGCTGGTCAGCAACACGAAAGCAGGGACGGCCAGATGCGCGGCAATGTAACAATTGCAACAAATATGGCAGGGCGAGGCACTGATATAAAGCTCGGCCCCGGTGTAGCTGAAGTCGGCGGTTTGCACGTTCTCGGGACCGAACGGCATGAGGCCAGAAGAATCGATAACCAGCTCCGAGGGCGATGCGGCAGACAAGGGGATGCGGGTTCGAGTCAATTCTTCCTGAGCTTCGATGATGAGCTGCTGAAAGTTTTTGCCCCGGAATGGACAGTCAAGGCGCTTTCGTGGATTGGTTGGGAAGAAGGACAACCAATTTACCACAGCAGGATATCCAAAGGCATTGCAAAGGCGCAAAAAAAGGTTGAGGAGCGGAACTTCGAGATACGCAAGAGTCTGCTTGAATATGATGAGGTGATGGACTACCAGCGGAAAATTTTTTATTCCCGCAGGCGCAAAATCTTAGCAGGCAAGGGACTGAAAAATATTATCGAGGAGATGATAGATCGCGTTATCACAAATAATTGCAACACTATTCTTGGTAGTGGTTATTCTCTGAGGTGCATTGTCGAATGGGCCAGAACCAACTTCAGCGTTGACACGAAGCCGTCTGACGTTGCCGGTGCTGAAGCAGCCGAGATTGAAAAGCTAATTAAGGAGCAGGCAAAAGACCATATCGCCAATGAGATATCGCTTTCCATGGGGGAGTATCTTGAAGACTACTCAGACCGACAAAGCTGGGATGTCGGCGGTTTATGCAAATGGGCGATGAGCGCCTTCAAGGTTAATTTAAGTCCCGCCAAAGTCAAACAACAGGAGCCGGATGAGATTGAAGAGCAATTGATTAGCGCTGCAGCCGAGCAAATTGACAAGAAAGATTGTTCACAATTAGCTGAATTTTTGAAAGAGGATTTTGCTATCCGTACATTAGTCGAGTGGGCAGGAGCTAAATTTGACATAAAACTGGATGTTGTCGAGCTGGCAAGCCTAAACGCCGCCCAAATCCGTCAGCAAGTTAGTGAAAAAGCCGCAGCCAAATACAAACAAAGGGAGATAGAGTATCCAGTTGAATTTGCGATGAATATGGTTTATGGGCCGCAGGGCGCCAACGTATATGCATTCCAGACACTGGCCGAATGGGCCAACAGGAAATACAACGCCGGCCTGTCCGCCGAGCAAATCCAGAATGTCAAACCACGACTGTTATACGAACAACTGCGACAACTAAGTGAAAGCTTCAACAACGGCAAATTAGACCAGGAGCTTTCCGAGAAAATCACTCATCTAAATACCGCTGAATTAGTGAAATGGGCCAACGAAAGATTCGAAGCATCTTTAAGTGAGGGGGACCTTGCCGGCGAAGCGGAACGCAAGGAGAGACTGTCTGAAGCGGCCAGAGAGTTCCTGCGTGCAGAACTCAGCGACCTTGAAAAATATGTTCTGCTCCAGATTTACGACAGCACCTGGAAGGACCATTTGTATTCGATGGACCATTTAAAAAGCAATATTCATTTTCGCGCCTTTGCTGAAAAAGACCCGAAGATTGAATACAAACGCGAAGGTTTCCGAATGTTTAACGAGATGCTCGAAGCTATTGAGGACCGGGTCTCGGACATTATATTCAAGGTGCACTTAGAAGCCGGCGCAAGAGCGAGGAGTGTTTGGAATGTAAGTCAGACAGTCCATGATGAGGTAGGGCAGTTTGCAATGGCCGAGCGTCAGCGGGCTGCTGCCCAGGCCCCTCAGGGCGAGCAGAAGGTAAAACAAATAAAGCTGGAGCAACCTAAAGTTGGCCGAAACGACCTCTGCCCCTGCGGAAGCGGAAAGAAATACAAAAAATGCCACGGGAAGAACGCTTGAAGGTTAATTACTGATAATTGATGATTGATTATTATCAGCAGCTAATCGGCTATATGGATTTGTACCAAAAAAAGAAAACATCGAGCAATGTCCGACAACTCGATGTTTTCCGGAGGGGAGAAAAATTCCTTTTTCTGCTTTTTGTTATCGGCAACAGCACAAGTGCCACTTTAACAACGTTATAAATTTCTCCTTTTATGGCCTATTTGTAGGCTTTCTAACGGCATAATCAAAAATCACACTTTTACTTGTTCCTATAAAATTTTACGCTGTTAGTGCGTAAAAGTTCTGCATTTTCCTCCGAATTGTGGATTTATTTGTTCGCCAGCGGCAGATAAATGAGTTTGATTTCCCAACGCCCTATAAATAACTTTTGGTCGTCGGCTAATAAAGACTCATCGGCTCATGTTCCCTGCTGCCACGGCGGTAAATCGTAATTCCTTTACAGCCAAGATGATAGGCCAATTTATAGGCCTTATCGACTGCTGCAACGGTGGCCTTTTGAGGGAAATTTATGGTCTTGCTGACTGCTGCGTCGCAGTGCCGTTGAAAAGCGGATTGCATTCGAATATGCCATTGGGGGTTAATATCGTAGGCACATTTGAAGACTTTGCGTATTTTTGCCGGGATTTGAGGGATTTTCTGGATGCTGCCGGTTTTGGCAATCTGTTTTTCCAGTTTTTTGGTATAAAAACCGCCTTTTTCGGCTATTTGTCTGAAAATCGGGTTTGTTTGCAGCAATTTTGAGCCGCTTAATATTTGGCGGACAAAGACCAGCGAATAGTCCGGCTCAATTCCACAAGAACAATCTGCGATGATACTTATGGTGCCGGTCGGAGCTACGCAGGTAATAGCAGCATTGCGAACCTTCCTGTTCTTTTCGGTCCGCCAGATGCTTGTCTCCCAGTTAGGAAATGGCCCGCGCAAATCGGCAAGGGCATTACTGGCCTGGTGTGCATTTTCGTTGATGAATTTCGAAACAGTTTCGCCGAAATTGATACCCTGCTGTGAATCGTAAGGTATACCAAGCAGAAACAGGCAATCAGCGAAGCCCATAACACCTAAGCCTATTTTGCGGTTGGCCTGGGCGATGTGGAGGGTATTTTTGACGGGATAGTTACAGGCATCGATAATATTGTCGAGAAATCGCACCGACAATTTAACGGTTTCGGCCAGCGCCGGCCAATTCATTTCTGCTTTTGGCTGATTTGCTGTTACAAACTTGGCAAGGTTAATACTGCCGAGCGTACAGGCTTCGTAAGGCAGCAATGGCTGTTCGCCGCACGGATTGGTCGCTTCTATTCGGCCAAGTGTCGGAGTTGGATTGTCACGGTTGATTCGGTCGATAAAAGCTACGCCCGGCTCGCCGGTTTTGCGAGCGCAGGTGACTATCATTTTCCAAATGTCACGGACGGTGTAGAATCGGCCTGTGCGGCCGGTGGGCCGTGATGGTTTGCCGGTCAGCTTATACAAATCGTCTATTGTGTAGTTTGCAATATCAATTCGGCGCGGCAATAAATACTGCTGTTGTGTGCGAGGGTTTTCCACGATGTGCAGGGACTTCGGTGAGGTGGCAAGTATTTTCATCCAGTCATCGGTGATTTTGACAGAGATATTGAAGTTGGTAAAGGCCTTTAAGTTCTGTTTGGCGTGTAGGAATTTTAGTATGTCGGGATGTCCGATGCTCATCATACCCATATTGGCGCCGCGGCGAAAAGCGCCTTGCTGAATTGCATCGGTGGTCTCGGAAAAAACTCGCCAAAAACTTATCGGCCCGGAGGTTGTGCCGCCGCTGGATGCGACGCGGTCACCTGTGGGTCTTAGTTTATCGAGAGAAAATCCTGTGCCGCCGCCCGCCTGTTGAATCAGAGCGGTCTGCTTAATCGTCTCAAATATTCCTTCTATGCTGTCTTCAATTGGCAGCACAAAGCAGGCGCTGAGCATTCCCCGCCGGCCTGCATTCATAAGGGTAGGGGAGTTGGGCAGGAACACAAGCTGCTGCATAAGGTCGTAATATGTTTTATGCCACTGTTTGACTTCGTCAGGTGTCGCTCCGTATTGGGTCTCGGCCTTGGCTACCAGCAGCGCTACGCGGCTGAAAAGCTGGGCGGGCGTCTCGATGCATTTACCCTGCTGGTCTTTGATTAGATACCGGCTTTGCAAGACTGTTTCCGCGTTTTCGCTAAGTATAGGCGGCTCGCCCGGCGGCGGTGTAATATCAAACTCTGCCATAAGTGATTCCAACTCTATCTATATTGTTGGGCTAAAATTTTCGCAGCCACTTAAACCTGAAAACGTCACGTACTTTTTCGGTAAACCGGACTCCCAATCGCTGTGTGCTGGTTTTAAACTCCATTCGCCGCAAATCGCCCGCAGTGGGCTTGGCCAACGGCCTGCCGAATATCGATAGTATCCTGCCGGCAACCGAACCGAGAAACGTTCTTTTTTTATAGCGAACAGACATTTTCTAATATGTTAAAACTTATACGCAGTGCGGTATTTTAATATAAAACAGGTGGTAGAACAAACGTTTTTTAGTGGGAACTCCTTATTGGTTAGCCACCAGCTTCGCTGGTGGTTGCCCATGCTCAAAATGTTTAGCCCCTTAACCCGCCGTTTGTGGTTAGGGGGTTCTTTTTTTCACCCGGGGTTGCAGGCGAGAGGATTGCTTTTTCTTTTTTCCCCAGAACTCGTCAAATGGGCTGAATGAAGTTGATTCTCGGCAAATACCGTTTGAAACTCCATATTTTATGTTTACTCCACCGTGTTTCAAGTGTGAAACGTCACGTTTCGTATGTGAAATAATATTGCTCGCTTATGCTTTACCTTGTGTCAGTTCCAACCCGTCGCGGTAAAGAAAGGGAATCCAATAGACAGAATCAGTACCTCGTGTCGTTTTTTTAAATACCCCAATGGAAACAAGATCGTCAGCAATAGCTTTCCAGCCTTCTCCTAAAGTTTTGTGCATAGATGCCTCGTCATATTCTGTCTTACCACCTACGAACTTCTCGATGTGTGGCCATATGTGTGGGAATTCTGCTTGAAGATATGTTTGTCTTTTCCTTTTTGAAAGTTCCTCTAATCCATATTGCAAAGCAGATGAACCAATGATGCAACTCGAAATTCCATCTGCATTAGCAACACAGTCATCGTGTTGTTTCTGTTTTGCTCGGTTTAAAAGGTCCAAGACATCTCGAGGGGTAACCACATTCTTGCCATCTAAGCACCTATTATAAATCCATCCAAGGGTATCGCTTTGCTTTGCACCTTTATGAACAGTCGGAGGAAACACTTTGTAGAAGCATTCGGAACGATACTGAGCACTCGCATCAAGCTTATCTTTGTTTATATTTAAATACGTAGATATATATTCATTAGCAAATATCCTTTTCACCACCATGGATAGAATCTGGTCTTCTGTCCATTTTAGTGTGTCTGCTTGGCGAACAGTCATATGCGTCATGGCGGTGAAGCCATTATTCGAACGAACAATCTGATCAAGCATATCGTCGCGAAGGAAAATTTTAACGCGAATGGCTTTTGATGAGAAAAACCTCATTGCTCGAAGCAATCCGCGAAGAGCTGTTTTCTCCAGTTCGGACCGACGTGGAAAAATCTCATCAAGTTTGTCAATCATCAACCACAGCGAAAGATGTGCTTTATCTAGAATTACCTCAAGAGATTCCTTAATGTCATTAACATATTTTGGAAGCGAGTCACTTTGGTTCTGTTCTTCTGCCTTTGTTGACGGAGGAATATGGTTGCCAACTAAATCTATCTCTATATCACCATATCCTTCCGGCGATTTGTATGTTACCTTTGGTTTCCACGATGCAAGTACGTATAATGCCCAATCCAATATTTCTCGAAGCGATTTCTTAGCTTTTATTTCAGGAATTCTTGCCGATTGGCATGCTCTTCGGAATGCGTTTATTTCATCTGAAACATTTTTAAGGAGATCTGCATACCGGTCACCTTTTAAGAATTGCTCGTGGGCAAGAGATACCAAATAGATACACCAGAAATTTACAAATTCCTGCTCATTGAGTTTTTCGAATCGTTCTTTAAATGCATGGAAAACAGGATCGCCGGGGTTCTCAACTCCATGTGCTACTACAACCTTTTGCTGCCTGAGGAGAAATTCTGGTAGGAAATCAACAAAGATACGAAAAAGGGCACTCTTTCCCGATCCTTTGGTTCCAGGGATTAGATCTACTCTATCACCAAATAGGTCAGTGAAAGTTGATGTCTCTACTCTGGCGACCTCCAACAAACCATCTGATTCGGCCACAGATGATCCCAAATCAAGTTGCTGAAGCATCTTGGCAATATTACTATTTTTGTGCTCCATTAGTTTTACAGTTGCCTCATTGCCCATGTATATGAAAAGTAAAATACAATCGCGCCACTGGTAACAAGATGCTTCCTCTCCAAAGTTGCTCCCCCAATTTTACCCCATTTTCTAATTTCCCACAACATTTTTGTTTTTCCCCTGTCCGCTATCCTTTTTCAATCAAAAGCACAGCTACCTGCACACCAAAAACGGCTAATTTCAAAATTTTTTCGAAGCGAAGCGTAGACCACGGCGTAGTCGTAGACGAAGACGGGTCAATCAAATGCGCGGGTAGGTAGGGGGATAAATCCATTTTTTAATAAATTTTTTTACTCCTTCCCCTGTAATTAGT
>JBAPXT010000122.1:0-1504 GCA_049284355.1 Sedimentisphaerales bacterium | reverse complement strand
GAGGGTCTTCGCTTCTTTGGTCTTTGATTATATCTATTTCGCGAATGTCTTTTTCGCCTTCGTTTTCGCTGTATTTGGTGTCCAGGGAAACCAGGCCGACTGCATTTGCATCTTGCTGGAGCCTGCTAAACTCCTCCATGTCCATATCCAGTTCTTCAGCGGTTTCTTTTTCGGTGGGCTTGCGGCCAAGGTGGGTTTCGAGCGAATGTACGGCCTTGGTCAGTTGATGGGCCCGGGCACGGACTAACCGTGGCACCCAGTCCATACTTCGTAACTCATCGAGAATAGCGCCTCTTATACGAGGCGAGCAATATGTTTCAAACTTTACGCCTCTGGTGGGGTCGAAAGCGTCGATAGCGTCCATCAATCCAAAAGTACCGGCGCTGATAAGGTCATCCAGCTCGACTTTCTCAGGTAGTTTGCTGCGTAAACGCTCGGCGGTATATTTTACCAGGAACCTGTAATGTTCCATAAGTAGATTGCGGAAATGGGCGTCGCCGGTTTTATAAAACTGCTCCCATGTTTGGTCGATGCTGAGTTGTTGATTGGTTTTCATAGGATTCCTCCGTGAGATTCTATGACCCCAAAGAATTTTGCAGGGCCGATTCTATATCCTGTAAGTATGGCTGTTCTTTTTTCCTGTTTGCTGCTCATTATTCGAAGATTGAAATCATTTCCTGTTTTTGCCTGAGCAATTCTGCTGCAACTCTTTGGTTGAGTGAGTTTTCCAAAAGCTTGTTTATTTGCAGCTCGATATACTCATTTCGGTTCTCTTCAAGTAGCTCTTTGGCATATTTATCTATTGTTGGTTGGGCCTCTAAGCTGCAGGCATCGCCAAATTTGATATTTTTAGTATCGCAGAACAGAAGACGCTGGCTTTGGGTGTGCTCATTGATTGCATTGTTCATCAGGCTGCAAAACTCCTCCACCGCCAAATCCTTCGGAACAAAACCGGGGCGGTGGATATTGTTTATATTCTGGATAAGGATTTTTTGGCGATTCTGTGTGAACTCAATTATCTTAACAAGTAGTTCAGTAACATTATCTGTTATCAATGACGTCAGATTCATGAGCAACCCTTCCTATTTAGCCTGTGTTCCTGTTATGTTTTTATGATTAATTTTTCCTCTGAGGGGAAAGATGCAGGAAAGATAGTCTGTAAAAAGCGAAGCAATGTTTCTCATCCTTGACCATTTTATCCTTTTTGTTGAACTACTACATTAAGATGAAAGTAAAATAACGACAGTTACAATCTTTTTACTTTTACCTTTTAGGCTGCCGGGCTTTGCCTGGAATCAACCTGTCCATTATTATTTTCAGAACGCAAACTGTCTCCCGCCGTCTTCGCGGCAGGCTCTTCCTTGTTTAAAATCCGTCTTATTTCCCAAAGGGTTTTTGTTTTCTTAAGTTCAATGATTTTTGATAATTTTTCGAATACTGATTCGTCATACAGCCGATGTCCGCCTTCGGTCCATTGTGCCTCACGAATAAGTCCCATTATCGT
>JBAPXT010000121.1:0-4154 GCA_049284355.1 Sedimentisphaerales bacterium | reverse complement strand
GTAATAATCGAGTTACAGGGAGCAAAAGAAAAGATAGCTGAATTTTCAAGCCTGTTGCAATCCGGAGACAAGCCGCCATTGGCAGAGATAAAATCCTGTAAAGCGGTCGATATAGCTGTAATTGATGGAGAGGAGAAATTCACAATCAAGGCAAGCGAATCCGAAGGAACAGCCCTGTCGCAGGTAACGGCTGATATGGCTGTCTGTGAAGATTGTCTTGTGGAGATGGCTGAGAAAGGAGATTTCCGGTACAGGTATCCGTTTATAAACTGTACTAACTGCGGGCCAAGGTATTCGATGGTCAAAACCATTCCCTACGACAGAGACAATACAACAATGTCGGTTTTTGAGATGTGTAATAAATGCGCCGCTCAATACAAGGACGTATCCGACCGACATTTTCATGCACAGCCCGTTGCCTGCCCCACCTGTGGGCCAAAAATATGGCTGACAGATACAAGTGGGAAAAAGATAGTAACGGGAACCGAGGAAGTAATTGCCGAAACGGTACGTTTACTTTTGAGTGGAAAGATTGTGGCAATAAAAGGAGTCGGAGGGTTTCACTTAGCTGTTGATGCGCTTAATGACAAAGCGGTAAAAAGATTACGAGAACGCAAAAGAAGAGACCATAAGCCATTTGCTATGATGGCAGCCTCAATCCAAAGCATAAAAGAATATGCAGTCGTGAGCGCATCGGCGGAGAGGGTCTTGAAAAGCCCCCAAAGTCCCATTGTCCTATTGCCTAAAAAGAAAGATTCAGCAATAACTCCGTCAGTTGCAGAGGGTGTCAACAGCTTCGGTTTTATGCTCTGCTATGCTCCGCTGCACTGCTTATTGTTTGCCAAGGGTATAAAAGTCTTGGTGATGACCAGCGGTAACATTTCTGATGAGCCGTTGATTTGCAAAAATGAGCAGGCATTGAAGAAACTTGGGTATGTTGCGGATGCCTTTCTGATGCACGACAGGGAGATTTACCGACAGGTTGATGATTCAATTGTGCATTTTGTGGACGAACAGCCGGTTCTACTAAGAAGAGCCAGAGGATATGTGCCGACACCTATAATTACTGAAGAAAACTGCCGGGGTGACATATTTGCAGCGGGGGCGGATATGAAAAATACTTTCTGTTTTGTAAAACAAAACCAGCTTATATGCAGCGAGCACATAGGTGATTTGGAAGATGCGGAAGTTTATCATCACTACGTCAGTTCCATCGAGCACCTTCGCGGATTATTTGAAGTTGAGCCGAAAACGATAGTCTGTGACTTACATCCGGGGTATTTATCAACGCGATATGCTTTTTCAATACCTGATATAAAGGTTATTCAAGTCCAGCATCACTGGGCTCATATTGCTTCTGTTCAGGTTGAACATAACCTCAATGGTCCGGTTATAGGGCTTGCGGTTGATGGAACGGGTTACGGGACAGATGGAACTATCTGGGGCTGTGAGTGCCTGATTGCATCGCTGGATGATTTCGAACGATTCGGACATCTGGCTTATTACCCTCTGGCTGGCGCGGACAAAGCAAGCAAAGAGGCTATAAGGCCTTTGCTTGGGTTGCTGAAAAAAACTTACGGAGATGATTTTAAGTTAGAGAAATTTAGATGGCTGCTTGAGCGAATCGAGCCGGACGCAAACAAGCAACAAATTATATTAGAGCAAATTGAAAAACAGATTAATACAGTGGAAACTTCAAGTTTAGGTAGAGTTTTTGATGCGGTTGCTGCCATGCTCGGGCTGGGCAGCTACAATCACTTCGAGGCACAATTGTCAATGGCCATTGAGGCGATTGCTGAAGACAACATTGAAGAACATTATGGCTTTGAGTTTGTCAAAAAAGCTAATGAACCGTTTCATCTTGACTTGCGTAAAATGATAAGACAGGTAATTACCGACATTAAGAATAAGACAGCCGGCGGTGTCATCTCGGCAAAGTTCCACAATACCATTGCTGCCGCCCTGCTGGAGATGGCCAAAGAAGCGAGGGCAGGTAAAAAATTAGCCACGGTTGCGTTAAGCGGTGGGGTATTCTGCAATCAGTATTTGACGAATCGTTTGATTAAACTCTTGAAGAAAAACGATTTTCGCGTATTATTTAACCGCGATATCCCGTCTAATGACGGGGGAATATCTGTCGGCCAGGCGGCGATTGCCGCCAAGCTGGTGAATCGTGGATGATAATTCGATTCACTAATTGAGACTAAACGAAAAGCGAGGCACGAACTATGTGTTTAGCAATACCGGCAAGAATAGTAGAACTGAAAGGTGACAATGCGGTTGTTGACGCGATTGGCAACCGATATCGAGCTAAAACCACCCTGTTGCCAGAGGCCAAGCTGGGGGACTTGGTGTTGGTACATGCCGGCTTCGCTATCTCGCTTGTCGATGAGGAAGAAGCAAAAAAGACTTGGCAGCTTATTGCGGAAATCGACGAATTCAACGAGACGCCAAACAAAATTTCAGGGTAAATTTAACTTCTATGCTTGAGAGAATTTATAAAGCACAAAGTGTTATGAGCACAGCGTGCAAGACGCTGGGGCGACAAATCAATATAATGGAGGTTTGCGGCACTCATACGGTCTCTATCTTCCGCAGCGGTATAAGGTCAACATTGCCGGGGAAGATAAAACTTTTGTCAGGGCCGGGCTGTCCGGTTTGCGTTACCGACCAGAGCTATATCGATGCTGTTTTAGCATTGGCGGAGCGCGATGATTGCTTAATTGCCACCTATGGCGATATGATTCGCGTCCCTGGCAACGGCGGGTCGCTTGAAACGAAACAATCAAGTGCCAATGTGAAGGTGGTTCTGAGCAGCGAAGATGCTTTGCAATTGGCGAAAGATAATCCCAAAAAAGAAATTGTGTTAGTTGCAGTAGGCTTTGAAACGACCGCGCCGGCTACGGCAGTAGTTGTGAAAGAAGCGGCGGCAGAAGGTATTGATAATTTTTGCATTCTGAGCGGGCATAAATTGGTAGTGCCTGCGATGCGGGCATTGCTAAGTGGGAAAAATCATAAGATAGACGGTTTTCTCTGTCCGGGGCACGTCAGCGTAATAATAGGTTATGGCGCTTTTGCTGAGATTGTAGAGGATTTTGGCCGGCCCTGTGTGGTGGCGGGCTTTGAGCCGATGCAAATAATCGAAGGACTGGCGGAAATTTGCCGTCAACTTGCCGGGGGCAAGCCGGAGCTGAAATCCATATACGCCGCAGTTGTAACTAAAAAAGGCAATGTCACAGCGCAAAAAATTATTAATGAGTGCTTCGAAGCATCTGACGGCTATTGGCGAGGGCTTGGAAAGATAGAAAAAAGCACGCTGAAACTGAAAGATAAATACAGTCGATTTGATGCCTTCAAACGATTCAACATAGCCGAAACAGCAGGGGGGGAAAGAAACGGCTGTCGATGCGGCGAAGTGCTGTGTGGACTGATAGAGCCGCCGGAATGTGAATTGTTTGCGAAAAGCTGCACGCCCCAGATGCCGATTGGGCCTTGTATGGTAAGTTCCGAAGGGGCCTGTGCAGCGTGGTTTAAGTATGGCCAGAGCGGGAAATCAGGGAATCAGCAGGCCGGGGCTTAGGGGTAATGAAAACAAACAAGGGCGATAAAATCTTACTTGCACACGGCGGTGGGGGTCAATTGAGCGATGAGTTAATCCAACATTATATTTTGCCAGGATTCAGAAACGACGCTCTCGCCGAACTGGCCGATTCGGCAAAGCTCAATCTTGCTTCCGGCTCTATATGTTTTACAACGGACAGCTACGTTGTCAAGCCGTTGTTTTTTAACGGCGGAGATATCGGGAAACTCGCTGTTTGTGGAACAATAAATGATTTGGCAGTTACAGGCTCAGTGCCTGTTGCTTTGTCTTTATCGCTTATAATCGAAGAAGGTTTTGAATTTGAACTGCTGGAGAAGATTTTGGCCAGCATCAGCGAAGCAACACGCCAAAACAATGTCAATATTGTTACCGGCGACATCAAGACGGTTGAAGCTGGCGCTGCCGATAAAATTTTTATAAATACAGCGGGGATTGGAACGCGATTAACGGGTGTGGACTTAGGTTTCAATAAAATCTCGGCGGGTGATAAAATTATTATAAACGGCACGATAGGCGACCATGGTATGACTATCATCTCACAGCGAGAAGGCAT
>JBAPXT010000120.1:0-2597 GCA_049284355.1 Sedimentisphaerales bacterium | reverse complement strand
CCGTATATCAGATAATCGAGTTTCTGTCAAGATCTCATTCTCAACCGTTTGGCAGGTTTGGGGTGAATCAGGCCGGGAAGGCAAATTTCTGGATTGACGTGGATTGGGGTTTTGGGTATGGTGTGGTCGGGAAATTACCGCGATTTAAGAGGATATTATGGCAGAGGATGCTGTTCAAAAATACTTGACTGACATTGGGGAGATTTACCGAACCGGAGGGGGCGTCGAAGAGGAATCATACTACGGGGCGCTAGAGTCTCTACTAAATGAAGCAGGAAAAGGTTTGAAACCACGGGTGCGATGTGTAGGGCAATTAAAAGATACAGGGGCAGGCGCACCGGACTTTGGATTTTTCACAGCAAACCAATTTCAGAGTTCAAAGGATTCACGACCAATAGAGGGACAGAATCCGGAACGTGGCGTAATAGAGTGCAAGCCGTGGAAAGATGATTCCTTTGAACGAACGGATAGCGCACAGGTTTCTAAATATTGGGACAAATACGGATTAGTGCTTGTTACTAATTTCAGAGATTTTGTGCTGGTTGGTCGAAGCGAGGATGGCAAACCAGTGCGTCTTGAATCATATCGGATGGCGGAAAGCGAAAACAAGTTTCGTGAGATACTGGAACACCCTCAAAAAGCTGCGAAAGAACAAGGCGGTCGATTTGTCGAATTTTTGCGTAGGGCGATGCTTCACGCTGCGCCGCTGACGGAGCCGGAGGATTTGGCGTGGTTTCTTGCGTCGTATGCTCGTGAGGCAAGAGGACGTGTGGCGCAGAGTGCAAATTTGCCGGCCTTAGAGGGATTGAAGAATGCGCTGGAAGAGGCGCTTGGAATGAAGTTTGAAGGTGAGAAGGGCGAGCATTTCTTTCAGGCGACGCTGGTCCAGACGCTTTTTTACGGTGTTTTCTCGTCATGGGTTCTTTGGAGCCGGGAGCATGGGGGACAGCCGGATGCGAAATTTAACTGGCATGATGCCGCATGGACACTTCATGTGCCGATGATAACGAGTTTGTTCGATCAGATAGCAACGCCGAAACGGCTGAAGCCATTAGGGATAGATGAGGTTCTTGACTGGGCGGGGATGGTTCTTAATCGTGTAAACCGGGCAAGCTTTTTCAGTAAATTCGAAGAGGAACACGCGGTTCAGTATTTCTACGAGCCGTTCTTAAGGGCATACGACCCGGAGTTGAGGAAAGACCTTGGGGTATGGTACACACCGCCGGAAATAGTGAAATATCAGGTCGAGCGAATAGATAGAGTATTACGCGAAGAGTTGAATATCGCCGATGGATTGGCAGATGAGCAGGTGGTTGTCCTTGACCCTTGCTGCGGGACGGGCGCATATCTGGTAGAGGTACTTAAACGAATACACAAGACGCTTGCGGAAAAAGGCGCCAGCGCACTAACTGCGCAGGGCGTTAAGGAAGCGGCGAGAAAAAGGGTGTTCGGATTTGAGATATTGCCCGCACCGTTTGTGATTTCGCATTTACAGATTGGATTGATGCTTCGGACGATTGGCGCACCATTAAACGCGGAAGGCAGTGAGCGAGCAGGGGTGTATTTGACGAATGCCCTTACGGGATGGGAGCCATTGGAAGACCCGAAAACGCTGCTCCCGTTTCCGGAACTGAAAGAGGAGCGAGACAAGGCGAACAAGGTCAAACAGGAAGCGCCGATTTTAGTGATATTAGGAAATCCGCCTTACAATGCGTTTGCGGGGACAAGCCCGGAAGAAGGCGGATTGGTAGATTGCTACAAGGAAGGTTTGACGAAGCCAGTGAAGGCAGGCGGGTGGGGAATCAAGAAGTTCAATTTGGATGACCTTTATGTTCGCTTCTTTAGGATTGCTGAGCGGCGGATAGTGAAAAGCGGTAAGGGGATTGTGAGTTATATTTCTAATTATTCTTGGACAAAAGAGCCCTCATTTGTCTTACTGAGGAAAAGATTGCTGGAATCCTTCGACAAGTTCTGGGTTGAGAATATGCACGGCGACCGAAATATGAGTGAATATGCACCAGATGGGCATACAAGTGAAACAATCTTTGCTATTAAAGGGTTTTCTCCAGGTATTCAGCAAGGTATCGTAATTTCGCTTTGGGTTCGACGAGGAGGGCATCAGAATGAGCCTGAACGTTTTGGAAAAGTTCAATATCGTGATGATATAAACGCGGCAAGGGCAAGTGAAAGACGCGAGAAATTGCTTGAGAGTTTGGGCGAGAAAAATTTCGAGAATATATATAAGATCGTGCAACCCAGAAAAGAGAATAAATTTTCTTTTCTGCCTTTGAACGTTTCTGAGGATTATTTAGGATGGTCAAAGGTAAATGATCTATGTGAAGAACTCCCATTTGTTGGTGTTGAAGAATGTCGAGGTGGCGTGCTTATTGATTACGAAAAAGAACCCCTTCAAAAAAGATTGAGTCCATATTTTGACAAAAAGGCAAAATGGGAAGAAATTAGAGAATTAGAGCCAAGATTAGGAAAAGAAACTAAAAGGTATAATCCCCAAAAAACCAGAAATAAAATCATCGAAAAAGAAGGATTTAACCAAAATAATTTAATAAAAATAATTCTCAGACCCTTTGATATTAGAT
>JBAPXT010000119.1:0-1605 GCA_049284355.1 Sedimentisphaerales bacterium | reverse complement strand
GCCGTGTCCGCAGGACTGGCTGCCACAGAACGATCTGGTGTACTTTCTTCTGGACACAGTCAACGAGTTGGACCTGTCGGCCATCACCCAGAAGTATGAAGCGGAAGAGCGTGGGTATCCGCCGTATCATCCTCGGATGATGGTGGCGTTGTTGTTCTATGCGTATTGCCGGGGGTTTTTCAGCAGCCGCAAGGTCATGCAGGCGTGTGAAGAGCGGCTGACGTTTCGGGTGATCGTCGGGGACGATATCCCGGACTTCCGGACGATCAGTGACTTTCGCAAGCTGCATTTGAAGGAGTTGTCGGACTTGTTCCTGCAGATTCTCCGGTTGTGCCAGGAGGCAGGTCTGGTGAAACTGGGCCACATTGCGTTGGATGGGACGAAGGTGAAGGCGAAGGCCTCGCGTCACAAGGCTATGAGCTATGGTCGCATGAAAGAGGAAGAGGCGCGTCTGCAAGGAGAGATTCAGGAGCTTTTGGCCAAGGCCGAAGCGGCGGATGGACAGGAAGATCAGGATCATGGTCGAGACCGTCGCGGGGATGAATTGCCGGAGGAATTGGCGCGTCGCGAAAGTCGGCTGCAACGGATTCGCAAGGCCAAACAAGCGTTGGAGGCCCAGGCGAAGGCTGTGGCCGAGCAGACCCGCCGGGAACAAGAAGCACTCGGCGAGGAGCGCAAGGATGCTCCTGCCCAGAGTGGTGGTCGGGCCCAGGAGGTTTCGGAAGTTCCCGCCGAGAAGAAGCAATACAACTTCACGGATCCGGAATCGAAGATCATGAAGACTTCCAATAAGGGCTGGGACCAATGCGGCAATGCCCAGGCCGCCGTGGATGGTCAGCAGCAGATCATCGTGGCTTGCGATGTCACGGACCAGCCCAATGACAAGCAACAATTGGCCCCGATGCTGACGCAGGCTCAGGAGAATGTGGGGCCCCAGCACAAGATCCAGCGGGCCTCGGCGGATAGCGGGTACTACAGCGAGGCCAATGTCCAATACGCCGAGAGTCAAGGAATTGATGCGTACCTTGCCACGGAGCGGCTCAAGCATGCGGATCGTGTGGCGAAATGCCCTCGGGGTCGGATGGCGAAGGACTTGACGGTCAAGGAGAAGATGGCCCGCAAGCTTCGGACGAAGAAGGGGCGTCAGCGGTATTCCCGACGCAAGTGCATCGTGGAGCCGGTGTTTGGTCAGATCAAGCGGGCCCGTGGGTTCGTTCAATTCTCCTTGCGGGGTCTGACGAAGATGCGTGGGGAGTGGTCGTTGGTCTGCCTGACCCACAATCTGTTGAAACTGTTTGTCGCTCGGTGTGCGAGGGCGGCGTAAGGCCGCGGCAGGGATCATCGTCGCGGTTTCTCGGGGGGCCTTTCCGACCCGTAGGCAGGTCGAGACCTTGGAGCGAACGGGTGACCACAGGTTCCGATGGGGAGCCGGAAACCTGAGGTCAGAAATGAGGGTCGGGGACAAGAAGAACCCCGCTCAAGTCGGTCAATTAGTCGGACAGGCTCCTAGGCCGATCCGCCTAACAGCCCAAACACGGTTTGGGATGTCCGTATGAGACGCCTCGGGAATCCCGAGAGAAATCGGCTTGACTCCTTGATTAGCCG
>JBAPXT010000118.1:0-1507 GCA_049284355.1 Sedimentisphaerales bacterium | reverse complement strand
GCTTTGGTAGAGGCTGCTAAGATATTGCGTAAGTACATCAATCCGTTCGTGCAGTATTTCGAACTTGGAGAGGAAACCGTTGCCGAGCAAATTGCTCCGGAAGAAGTATCGGAAGAAGCGGTGAATGAAGAATTAACCAAAAAACTAAATACTCCTATTCAGGAATTGGAGTTATCGGTGAGGGTTAGTAACTGTCTTGAGTCAATAAAGGTCAGGACAGTTAGCCAATTGGCGAAAATGACAGAAGCTGATTTACTGAAAGTTCGCAGCTTCGGTAAAACGAGTTTGCGAGAGGTCAAAAGAAAACTTGCGGATATCGGTTTGTCTTTGGGGATGACAGGTATAGATTAGTTTAGGTAGTTTAATAACAGTAGCAGACGGCAATAACAGATAAGAAGGATTTGAGTGTATGCGTCATAGAATAGCAGGACGTCAGTTGGGTCGAACAGGCAAGCATCGTTTGGCTATGCGCCGAAATCTGGCCGCCTCGCTCATCCAGCACGAGACGATTTCAACAACACCGGAAAAGGCAAAAGAAGTAAAAGCCTTTGCCGAAAAGTTAATTACACTGGCTAAGAAGGGTACATTATCTGCCAGACGTCGAGCCATTTCGCTGCTTGGCAATCGTGATATTATAGATTATGAAGATGACAAAGCTGTCAGCAAGGGCACCGTAATCAGAAAATTGTTCAGTGAGCTTGGCCCCAGATACCTTGACAGACAAGGCGGTTATACAAGAATTATCCGTTTGTCTCTGAGAAGGTTGGGTGATAACGGCCGACTTGTCTTGTTGCAGCTCGTAGGCCAGGACGAGAGCACAAAAAAACAAACCAAAGCTGCTGCCAAAAAAGCTTCTCGTAAAAAGGCCAAAAAAACTGTTGAAGAGACTACTGAAGCCAAAAGCGAGGCGGACAAATCCAATAAACAGCAGTAACTCATTATTTAAACTACAGATATAGAATGAGTGTGAATGATTGTGTATTTTGTAAAATGGTGGCTGGGCAGATTCCGCTTACAAAGATTTACGAAGACGAGGTTGTTCTTTCTTTTTTGGATATTGGTCCCATAAGCGATGGCCACACTTTGGTGATTCCTAAGCAGCACTTTGAAGAATTACATCAATGTCCTGCTGAAATCTTAGGCCAGGTTGCTTCACGTCTCGGCAAAATCGCCGCAGCCGTAGTCGGTGCGATGAATTCTGACGGCTATAACGTGTTGTGTAATAACGGCAGGGCGGCTGGTCAGCTTGTTAAACATTTACACTTTCATATAGTCCCTCGTAATGCCAGCGATGGCGTCTTTGACCGCTGGCCGGCTTATAAATATGAAAAAGGGAAAATCGAGGATATTGCCGTTAAAATCCGTGAAAATTTATAATTTCGCCTTTGCCTCTTGATAAAAAACGCTTCTTATGATATTTTACTCTCTGTTGTAATACGAATCCTGAAAATTGACCGCGGGGTAGAGCAGTCTGGTAGCTCGTCGGGCCCATAACCCGGAGGTCGCA
>JBAPXT010000117.1:0-1887 GCA_049284355.1 Sedimentisphaerales bacterium | reverse complement strand
GACATAATTGATCCCATGCTCGAATGCGTATTGCAGCATGCGAATTGCTTCCGACTCATCAACTTTATTCCAGTCTTTGTTTATTACCGGCCGACGCATTGCTCCGAATCCCAATGCTGAAGCTTTCCAATCTAACTTACCAAACTTACGATATTTCATATTTCCACTCGTGCCTTTTATTTAGCTAATCTTCGGCGGTTCGTTAGACGCTGTAGATTTTGTTGATTTTGACAGGTTGGCGGCCTTGTTTTCAGGGGGTTTGATGCCCAGTCTTTTGGATACATGGTCGCGCCCAAGGTAGTAATTTAGCCAGGATGAAGTGTGTTCCAGCTCCCAATTACAAGGCGGCACCGTATTTTCGGCAATGGTATTCTCTTCCCGGTGTTGCTTGAGGCGCTGATATGCTCTAACCCAGATGCATTTCTTTTCGCCGGGATAGACTTCACACCAGCCTTCGTAACTCCCGCCACACGGACCGTTTCGCTGTCCTTTCGGACATTGGGACATGGGACACAGGAAACCAACATCAAATAACGCGCAATCGCCGCAGTCCATGCAGTCAAAAAGCACAACCTTGTTGATACGTTCAAATTTTGCAAAGGCGCGTTTCATCTTTGGCCCTTTGTCCAAACTCTTGGCCACAGGCATGAATCCTTTAAAAACGATACTGTTGGGGTTAAAGAGAGTTTTATGCGCCATCCGTGAGAAAGTATAAATAGGAGGATTAGCCGGCTTGCTGTCCCTAGATGCTAAAGTGGCAGTGTTCAATCCGGTTTTCTCATCCTTCTGGAAAAAGTAGAAGCCATTTTTTTGCGGGAAATCAAATTCAGCAACCAGTTCCGGCCATTTTGGAACCAGTTCTTCCCCTTTGTTAATGACATACTCAACCATCTCATACGTGACGCCATTTCCCCCGACATGGGCACCGCGGTATCCCATGCCTTTGGCGACGGCATACATTCTCGCTGCTCTATCGAGTCTGGCAGCCTTGCCTTTATCTTTGTCTTTTCTTTCTTCATCCAGCTTTGCCAGAAGTTTATCCGTTACCACGCAGCCGGGAATCTGTTTATCGTTCATTGATCGGCCTACACCGTAAGTCAGGATGAAGATATTTGCCATTAACGGGGTCTGGAAATTGTTTATTTTTTGCCACTGTACCAATTCGTGAAATTTCCGCGCGTCATAGCCAACTTGAGTGATGATGAATTTTGCACCGGCATCGATCTTCTTTTTTAATTTATAATATTGACCCATTAATTCTGCTTCAGTTTGCTTGAAGGGTGAGACGGCCGTCCCGGCAAAAAAGTCGGTGGGTGCCAGAATTGCTTTCTTCCTTGAAATATCATATTCTAAACCCGAGTTCAGAGCCTCGATGAGCTGCAAACCTTGCACCGAGTCAAGGTCAAATACCGGTTTGCCGGTACCTTTGAAGCCAGTTGGAGCCGGATAGTCACCGGTCAGGATTAACAGGTTCTTCACATTCAAAGAAGACAATCCATTGAGCAGGCTTTCGCACTCATTTCTGTTCTTGTCACGCATGGCGAGGTGCACCAACGGTTCAATTCCCAGTTTCTTGAATTCCGCGGAGAACATTTCCGAAGATATTGCCGGACTACCGCCGGGATTATCGGAAACGGTTAGGGCATGAATCTTGTCTTTGCCAGCTGCCTCACGGGCATTCTCAATGACTTCTTGCTGCGAGACTTCAAAAGCGCCTCTACCCGGCACTTGTTCCCAGGTAACGCAAAAAATTTCAGGATTCAGGATTGCTGCTTTAAAAACATTTGTATTCTCTTGCAGGCGTTTCCGGATAGTTTCCCTGAGTATGTTCCGACCGGTGTTCGATAAAATTATATATTGATCAGCAGCTATTTGCCGGCTTTTGGC
>JBAPXT010000116.1:0-2799 GCA_049284355.1 Sedimentisphaerales bacterium | reverse complement strand
GGATGAAGATGTCCCACAAAAAGTTTTTCAGTGATTCAGCCTCGGTGGTTTTCACGTTTTTCATAACAGCTCTTTCTTATAAGGGAATTCTCAGTGAGACCGTCAACCAGCAGCGGACGCAGCTAAGCGGATAGTAAAAATGCACAGTTCACGGCTTTTTCTGAATTTTGCCCCCTTGTTGTTTTCAGGTACTGTTTGAAATCGTCTATTATATAATGTTCCCAGGAAAGATATTTGATAAAAGTATTATAGAGGATGCTGTCCTCGAAAAGATTTATCACGGAATTGTAATATTCTTCACATTTGGCCATGTTGTTTTTTTGTTTATAAAGGTACCCGACAATCATGCGGGCTATGATATGCTCTGGTAATCTTAGCAGGAAATTCTCGATATATCTCAGCATATAATCCATTCCCTGCTTGGTATCTAGTAAAAAATTATTGAGGAAATTCAGCTCGATGTTTACATCATATATCATTTCCCGCAGCTTATCGTAATCCCATTCGTCGGATTTAAGATAATTACATTTTCTAATCTCAAATTTATCTAAGGTGTCCTCTTGGAAACGCAGTAGATTGGCATTTTTAGCTTCCTTATATAACTGTGTTCCCGGATAGGGCAGGACAGGCTGAAATTGGTTTGATGTCGCCTTGAGTTCACGGGCAAAGTCGAAAGTGCTCTTTATCTGGTTCATAGTCTCGTTCGGGAAGCCGACCATCCAGAGAAGATGAACGTGCAAATTACGGGACTTCATTATCTTTACTACTTCTCTTACCTTGTCGAAATTTAGATTTTTGTTTATGCGCTTTTGTATTTCCGGCGAGCCCGATTCTACTGCTATGCCAAATTGGGTTATGCCGGCTTTGTCCAATAAATCTATTATCTCTTCATCCAGATGTTTAATCGAGAAATTTGAACTTACGAACTTCAAAGGTAACTTTAGGGCTATTATCTGTGTCAAAAATTCTTTAATCCATTTCTTGGAAAACGATAGATTATCATCCAGAAAATGCAAGGCCTCTACGCTATATCTCTTTTTCATTTCCTTTATTTCGTTTATTAGATGCTCAACCGGCTTATAACGAACAACGCGTCCCCACGAAAGATAAGTGCAGCAATAAGAACAGCGATACGGACAACCCCTGCTTCCTTCAATCGGCAATGTTTTATCGCCGCTTCTCTTGAAATATTTTTCGACGTTCAGATAGTGCCACGCAGGGATTGGCAAATTGTTCATATCGATAAAAGATTTCTTTTGGTCGGAAACAATCACCTCGTTCTTTTCGTTCCTTGAAGCATAAGCTTCGAACGGGAATTTTTTCTCGAATTCAGGGTCGTGGTGATTGTTATATTTGTTTAATATATGCAAAAAGGTGGATTCGCCTTCACCGATAACAACGTCGTCGATATCATGATTCTTTGGGCACAGTGCCGGGAAAAGGGTAGGATAGCCGCCGCCGATAACTATTTTTGCCTCCGGATGAAACTTTCTCGAAAGTTTTACGGCTACATCGACCCATCTGACGTTAAAAACGAACGCAACAGACAGAGCGAGCACATCGTACTCGTTGTTTTTTATGCAGTCGGTCAGTAAATCCATATAAACAGCGGGGTCGATTGGAACCTTGGACTCGGTGTAGGCTTCAATATTTATATCGATAGCTTTCAGGTCGTAATCGAACGTTTTATATTTATCTATAAAGCCGCATAATGTGGCTAAAGCCAAAGAAGGTGCTGGCCTGAAAGGCAGTTTGGTTCTGAAATCATCATCTTTGCTTAATGCCTCCGGATGGGTATAGTAGGGCAGCTTTAATAACAATATTGATTTGAATTGTTTCATCGGATACCTTCCGCATTTTTTATAAGGGCACTCTCAACAAGATTGTCAACCAAACCAAATAATTTCCACACCGGGCGGTTAATTTTGTCAGCTATCCAGAGCAAATCATGGCTTCCGTCACAATATGCCAGGATATTTCTCATGTCCGCTTCTTTTGCGTTCCTGCCAGCCTCCAAAGTAGACACTGTGTGATAGAATCCGTATTTGCTTAACATAGGTTCACCGAAGACAGTCGTAACATACGTATGATTCTTCTCTATGACTTCGAGGCATAACTTGTACGTTTCTAAAGACTCTTCCAGTGCATGGGCTGTCACAAGCTCTAAATTATCACCGGATGTATGATATTCGGGATACCCGCCATAGATGACTCTCATCAATGAACCGACAGGCAAATCAATTCCGGGGCTGTTGTATTGCCGTTCGTCCGAGCCTCGGCTTAAGAAGTCATAAAGTCTGGTTTCTTTTTTACTGTGCTTGAGCACATGAATTGTAACCCTATCTACCAGGGTATTTTCTGCTCGCGTCTGTATATAGGAAAAAGGACCTTCGAGCCCTGTACACGTTACAACGTAACCGGCTATGACATTTTTTTTCAGGTGGTCTTTGTGCAGGCTCAGGTATGTAATCGCCCCTATAGTCTCAGGTACAAAAATAATTCGATAAGTATAGTTCAGTGTTTGTTTTTTGCTGAGCAAATAATTCGCCAAATATGCAGTTACAATGGGACCCGAAAGCTCATTGTTTGCCATAGATGGATGGCAAATATATGTGGAAAGAAGAATCTCTTTGCCCGACTGGCCCTCAATAACCAGTTCGCCATAGGTCAAACTTCCCGGCTTTAGGCTGGAAACTATCTTGACTTCATAAGTTCCCTCTTTCAAAACCTGATATTGGTTATACTTCAAGCAAAACCCCCAATGTTTTTTATAATATGATGTCACATAAGGGATAAGCT
>JBAPXT010000115.1:0-6146 GCA_049284355.1 Sedimentisphaerales bacterium | reverse complement strand
CCCTTGCACCCCATGCAAGTGCGCTAGCCAAACTGCGCCACGCCCCGAATAAACAACGATATTTTAACATAAATGTAGAGGTTTTTGGATATATAAATAAAAAAATATACTCCGGTCTTTACCGTTGTATTGCCAGTTTTACACCGGCTAATAACTCTTCGCCGGTGCGGTTTCTGTTTTCGGATTTACCGAATAATTGGTGCCTGTCTGAAATCTGCGGTTTTGCATCGTAATATCTTTGTACTGCTTCTGTGCCGGCTTCTGCAGCACCATCGGTTTTATAACCACCGTCCAAAAGCCAGGCGCTTATCTCGTCATCATACTCGGCAGTGTAAATCAGAGCTGTTACTAATTTGTTATCGTTGTATTTAGCCAGGTGTACCTTGGCCCGGCAGGGCGGTGCAGTTTTGACAGCTAAATTAACCAGGCCTTTGAAATCCAGCTTAGCGGTTTTGAGGTCGCTTGAGTAGAAGAACATGCCTGCCTCAAGCTGGAAAATCTCTGCCCGCACGGCTTTTAGTTCAAGTTTGCCATCGGGATATGCTTTGTGTATTTTGTAGGCCTTGCAACTCTTATATTTCTCACTCTCGAAAAGTTCAGCCACTTCTTCAGCGGTAAAGCCGACGCCACAATGGTCGCCAAAGTCGAAGACATAGAGACCTACATATTTTTGCGATTCTTGCAATTCCGGTAGTTTCATAATTTTTTATTTGATTCTCAACTTGGCAAATTTTCGTTTTCCGACCTGAATGACCATACCATTTGTGGGTATAATTTGCGTGTTTGGGCCGTCGATTCTATTTTTGTCAATCTCAACTGCCCCTTGTTTTATCATTCTTTTTGCTTCACTACTGGATGGCACCAGCTTACATATCACCAGCAGTTTGCTTGCCATAATCGGCTCAGTGGATATTTCAACCATCGGCACGTCGTCGGGCAGTTGTTTCTGAGCGAAGACTTTTTCGAACTGGGCAGCGGCGTCCTGAGCAGTTTTTTCGTCATAAAACTGAGTCAGAATTGTTTTAGCCAGCAGGACTTTTGCCTCTTTCGGATGGGTTTTATCGGGGTTGACAAGCTCAGTTGTCTTTTCGGCTGACATGCTGGTCAAAAGCGTAAAGTAATTTTCCATCATCTGGTCGGAAATACTCATAACCTTGCCGAACATATCGTTCGGCTCATCGGTTACGCCGATGTAATTGCCCTTTGACTTGCTCATTTTTTCTTTGCCGTCGAGGCCTACGAGTATTGGCATAGTGATTACGACCTGCGGCTGCAGTCCATAGGCCCGCTGAATATCCCGACCAACGAGGTTGTTGAATGTCTGGTCAGTGCCGCCTAACTCTACATCGCTTTTTACCACTACTGAATCATAACCCTGCATAAGAGGATAGAGAAATTCGTGTGTATAGATATCTTCGTCGGCTCTGAGACGTGCCTTAAAGCTGTCCCGCTGAAGCATTTGTGCGACGGTTTTTTTAGCAGCCAACCGAATGAGTTCGATTAAAGTCATCTTTTCAAGCCATTCGCTGTTGTAGCGTACTTCAAGTTTTTCTTTTGAAGTATCTAAGATTTTGCCTGCCTGTTGAAAATATGTTTTTGCATTTTCTTCGATTTGCTGCGGAGTCAGCATGGGCCTGGCTGCATCCTGTCCAGAAGGGTCGCCAATTTGTGCGGTGTAGTCGCCAATTATCAGGACTGCTTTGTGACCGAGGTCCTGGAACTGGCGCATTTTTCGAAGCACTACCGTATGGCCGAGATGAATGTCAGGGCTGGTTGGGTCTAGGCCGAGCTTGATTCGAAGCTGTTTACCTGTTTTGGCTGCCTCAGTTAGCTTCTCAGCAAGCTCTTCCTCACGGAAAACTTCCACTGTCCCACGTTTCAAAACATCAACCTGTTCTGCGATAGTCTCTGCCATAGATTTTTCTTTATAAATCGAGGATTTCTAAACAGCGGAATTATAAAGGATAAGTTGAAAATAAGCAAGGATTGCCCATGAGCCATATTTAACCCTGTGTTTTATTAGGGGGGCTGCCTTTTTTTTGTTTCAAGTACGAAGCTACCGCAAAAGCATAAGCAATAACAGCGGCAACAAAGAAGCCAATGCATAATGTTTTTACATGTCCTCGACTTATCAGCTGCCACAATGGGTTTATCTTGCTTGGCCAAAATATTCGTACGTCCCAATGGTAAAGGGCGTCAATAGCAACGTGAAGCCAAACACCAAGAATACCGGATATGACCATTTTCCCAAAACTGGTCTGGTAAGGTATGCGAAGTATTTGCATTATTTTCTCGAAGAAATGCCGTAACGGATACGCTGCAATACCCCAGAGGGTACCCACTACCGCCCCAAATAGCAGCGTATGACAATATCTGTGCACCGGCCAGCCGAGCCCGAGCAGCCTTATGGCCAGCACTTCGAAGTCAACAACGATGTTAGCGAGAACAAATACCGGAACGTCGAGCCACTTCCTGAGGGTAAGCCCGAGAAACCCACTTGGTCCAAAATGATATAGAGGAAACGGCATTAGAGTCTCCGTTCAAAAGATAACAAGGGCTATACGCCGCCTAAGTATTTATTGTTCTGCAGATAGTTTTGGACGTAGTCTTTTATTGCATCTTCGAGGGAAGTGATTTGTTTTTTGTAGCCGGCTTTACGGAGTTTGGTTATGTCAGCTTGTGTGAAGTATTGATACTGATTGCGAATTGATTCGGGCATATCAATGTATTCGATGTTCGGTGTTTTATCCATTGCTGCAAAGACTGCTCTCGCAAGGTCGTTCCATGTGCGTGCTTTGCCGGCGCCGATGTTAAATAAGCCGTTTGTTTTCGGGTTGTCGTAAAAAAAGAGCGTTATATCAACGGCATCTTTTATATAAAGAAAATCCCGCTTGTATTCACCATCGGCGTAATCAGGGTTGCAGCTTTTGAACAGACGAACTTTGTCTGTTGTGTTTATTTGCTCAAAGGCCTTGACCATAAAGCTTCGCATATTGCCCTTGTGATATTCGTTCGGGCCAAAGACATTGAAGTATTTTAAGCCGACGATTTTTTTTAGCAGGCCGTTTTTGTGTGCCCACAGGTCGAAAAGCTGTTTGGAATGGCCATACGGATTCAAGGGTTGAAGCTGCTTGATTTTTTCTTCGTCGTCGGAGAAGCCCTTTGAACCATCGCCGTAGGTGGCGGCGCTTGAAGCGTAGATAAAGCGAATGTTGGCGTCGGTTGCCCACTGGGCCAGAACTTTGGAGTATTGGTAGTTATTTTTTCCGAGATATTCAGTGTCTGTCTCGGTTGTGTCGGAACAGGCACCTATATGGAAAACTGATTTGATGTCCGTGCTGATTTTTTTCTCAACAACTGCTTTCAGAAAGTCATTTTTCTCTGCATAATTGGCGAAGGACAAACTTACGAGATTTTTACACTTATCTTTACCGTACTCGTCAACTACTAAAATATCGGTAATGCCTCGTTTGTTTAATACAGCAATTATCGCTGAGCCAATGAAGCCGGCTCCGCCTGTAACTATTATCATTTATAAATCCCCTATGTCAGCCATTTAGTTTTTGTAAGCTTAATTTGATGTCTCGATTGTGTCAATGTTTAATGGATTTAAAGCGCATAAAAAAACCGCCCAGCCTCGGGCGGTTAAAAAAGTTGAAAAGGTTTGAAATATTCCTAACACATAGCAATATAACTTGCAATTGCGAGAATCAAAATCCGCTTTTTTGTGAAAGTAAACGGAAGCCAGATTTCATAATAAAACTTTTTCATTACCACCCCGCAAAAATAAGGCCGTCAAATTTTTCTTGTAAAATTATTATACCCTAAAAGCGGTGGGGAAAGCAAGAAAAATCATCCTCTGACAAACGTAAGTTCTTGTTAATGAGGTGTTTATGATTAACAAAACCACCAAATCTTCTGCCTGTAAGAATAACCTGCTGCCTGAAACTGTTTAAAATACCGGTCAGGCTAACTTGCTGACGGCTTCGGTGATAAGCTTGCCTATCGGCAGATGCTGCGGGCAGCGAGCTTCTGCAGGGCTGTAATCGGTACTGAGCAGTTTGTTTCTTACATTGCCGGGAATTTGGGCAAAAAGCTCTCTTGCTTCTTTTTGCTCACCATAACTGTTGTAATACATTAAATACCGCATAATATCACTGGTATATGGTGCATCCGGCAGGGCTGCGTCACAGATATATGCACATCCGGTGCAATAACCGCTGCAAGCCGCTGCGGCGTATTTCCTGAAGACATCTGCATCTGCCTGGGTGAGGCTGGTTTTATCGAGCACGGCAGCTATGTTTGAACGAAGCAAAGTAACATTTTCCATTCTTATACAGGCTGTGGTGATGCGTTTATCCTCGAGGACAGCTTTTATCAGGGCCTGCTCACGTGTGTAGCCTTTTTCGAGAAAGTGAGTGACCATTTTATCTTCGGCCTCGGCTTGTTTCTTTTGGACTCCCAGCAGCACCTTCATAGCGATAAGGCCGATACCGGCTTCGTGACACGCTTGGACGGCCTCCTGCATTTGTGGTTTTTGCATCAGGGCGACATTGTAGCTTGTCATTATCGCGTCAATCCAATTGAGTTTGGATGCAGCCATCAAACATTTTCCCATATTTGTATGTGTGCTGAAGCCAAGGAGGCGAATGAGCTTTCGTTTCTTTGCGCTCTCGGCCCATTTTTGCATCTGCTCAGAGAGCTGAGAATCCGGGTTGTCGCAACCGTGGATACCATAGTACATGTCAATGTAATCGATGTTCATTCTTTTTAGTGATTCCTGCAGTCGTTGTTCGAGCTGTTCGGCTGCGTTATCTTCTCTGGTGTTTGCCCCGGATGCCTTGGTAACGATGAAAAGTTTTTGTCGGACTTCCGGGTTTTTCTTTAGAAACGTTCCTATGCCGACTTCGCTGTTTCCGCCGGCGTAACCGTAGGCGGTGTCCCAGTAGGTAATATTGTGCTGGAGATTGGCCCTTAAGATAAGCTGGTTTTCTGTTATGTCGAACATTAACCCATTGGACAAAACCGGGATTTCGATACCGGTCTTGCCGAGTTTTCGTCGTGGAAGCTCGGGGAATTTAGACTCTTCCGTTTTCTGCACCTTGTTCGGCTCATTGGGGTCGGCTTTTAACTTAGATGAAGCAAAAACAGAACCCAACCCTGCGACCCCAATTGTCTTTAAAAAATTCCTCCTGTTGATTTTATTGCGTTTTTCTTTCATTGCATTGAACTCCGGTAATTTCAGCGTTTAAGTAACAGTTTTCTGTCAGTGCTCCTTGTTTCACCTTCTGCAGAGACCCTTACAGCTTTTTTACCGCTTACGGGGCATTCGTGTTCGCAAATTCCGCAGCCGATGCATTTTTCAATATCAACGTAAGGCCTTTGCAGCCGAACCTGAATTTCAATTCTACTGCCTGTAACAGGGATTTTTTCGAATTTATTGTCAGATGAAATCACAATGGTATTTTCGGTATTTGCTGTGATTTTTTTACGTTCATCACCTTCAATAGCACAATAGTAATCACCGCCGGCAAATTTGTCAAGCGGAAAGTTGTCCTCGATAGTTTCTATGGTATTGCCTGATACCTTTTTTACTGTTAGGATGCCATCTCTTATTGTATTGAAACATTCCTGCGTATAAATTGCTTTTGGGCTGACGGGGCAGTTTTCTTCGCATACGATGCAGGGCTTGTCCATCGTCCACGGAAGACACCTGTCACGGTCAACAAAGGCAGTCCCTAATTTGATTGGCCCGACATTGGCAAATTCTCCGGTTCCGAGTTTCTCGGAAAGCTGTATAGGCCTGATAGCTGAGGTAGGGCAGACCTGCCCGCAGGCGACGCAGTTCAACTGGCAGCCGCTTGAGCCGATTCTGTTGTTCAGCACCGGTGTCCAGAGATTTTCCAATCCTCCATCGATTCCGCCTGGCTGAATAACGTTTGTAGGGCATATCCGCATACATTGGCCGCACTTGATGCATCTCTTCAGGAATTCTTTTTCGACTAATGCACCGGGCGGCCGGATAACTCTATAGTACCAATTGCTGCCCAATTTGCCGCTGAGCCTAACTGCTGGTATCGCTAAAACGCCGCTTGCAAGTGAAAGCATAAACCCTCTTCGTGAAATATCGGGATTTGTAATTTCAC
>JBAPXT010000114.1:0-1530 GCA_049284355.1 Sedimentisphaerales bacterium | reverse complement strand
TTGACCTTGTATTGCGAAAGCAGTTTGATAATCGGCCTGACGTAAATTCGCGTCGGCTCAAGCAGCACGTCGCCTAACAATCGGCCGTCAAGCTCAGGAATATTATCGGTTGGCTGGAAATTGTTCGCCTTGAAGCAAATATTGCGGGCAAGCGCGTAGCCATTACTGTGCAGGCCCGACGATGCGATGCCTAAAATTACGTCGCCCTTGCGGACGAATTTGGTGCCTGAGATGATTTTTCTTCGTTCGACGACGCCTACGGCGAAACCCGCCATATCGAAATCGTCTGCTTTATATGTATCAGGCATCTCGGCCGTCTCGCCGCCGATGAGTGCGCAATCCGCGATTCGGC
Source organism: Sedimentisphaerales bacterium (assembly GCA_049284355.1). Classification (GTDB taxonomy): domain Bacteria; phylum Planctomycetota; class Phycisphaerae; order Sedimentisphaerales; family Anaerobacaceae; genus CAIYOL01. Next base: position 1,178 of record JBAPXT010000114.1, on the reverse strand, counting down.
AGCCCTTCGCGACGCCCTTGACCATTTCCGCCACGACGTGCGGGTCGAGCTTATTGAGGGCGATATAATCCAAGAAAAACATTGGCTCCGCCCCCAGCACCAGCATATCGTTGACGTTCATCGCGACAAGGTCGATACCGACGGTGTCGAAGCGGTTCATTGCCGATGCGACCAGCACTTTGCTGCCCACGCCGTCGGTGCAGGCGACCAGGACCGGGGTTTTGTAGTTTTTCTTGAAGAGTCGTTCATCGTAATCGAGGCGGAACAGTCCCGCGAACCCGCCTTTGAGCGCCATTACCCGCGGGTTGAAGGTGCTCGCGACGTGCGGATAGATGAGGTCTTCCATCTTGTCGCTGGCGTCGATATCAACGCCCGAACTGGAGTATGTAAGAAATTTAGCCATACAAGTTTATTACTTACAAGGGACTCAATTCCTGTTTCAGTTTTAAAATCCTAAAATCTAAATCCTAAACACGAAACAAGCACGAATTTTCAAAATAAAAAATGTCAAAACGGCTCACGCCCCTTGTTTTTGTCATTTGAGAATTCGGATTTTGAATTTGTTTCGAGTTTCGACATTCGTGCTTCTAATTTCAAGATTTTTTTTACTGTGCTTCTTCAAACATTCTCAACTGGTAATGTTCGAGGGAGAATTTCGTTACCGCGACGTCAACTGGTATCCGGTATTTGCCCGTCCAGCACGCCGTGCAATAGTGGTCCTGTGGCAGCGACGCACAGGAAAGCAAACCCTCGAGGGACATATAGCCCAGCGTTTCTACTTCGAGGAATTCGCGGATTTGTTCGAGGGTCCTGTTATTGGCGATAAGCTCTTCTTTGGTGGGGAAATCGATGCCGTAAAAGCAGGGAAAGCGAATAGGCGGGCAACTGACCCGCATGTGAATCTCTTTGGCTCCCGCGTCGCGGAAGGCCTTGATTTTACCTTTGGTGGTGGTGCCGCGGACTATTGAGTCATCGACGACGACGATTCGTTTGTCCTTTATGACCTCGCGGATGGGGGCCAGCTTGATTTTGACATCAATTTCGCGCATCTTCTGGTCTGGCGAAATGAACGTCCTGCCGACGTAGTGACTCCTGATCATTCCAAGGTCGAATGGGATGCCTGATTTTTCAGCGAAGCCGATGGCGGCGGAGGTTCCTGAATCTGGAATCGGGACGAC
>JBAPXT010000113.1:0-1656 GCA_049284355.1 Sedimentisphaerales bacterium | reverse complement strand
ACTCACAAGTTCTCCGTCACAGGACACGAGGGCTATTTGACGGTGGGTTTATACGAAGATGGGCAGCCCGGCGAGCTGTTTATCACTATGGCCAAGGAGGGCAGCACCGTCGGCGGCCTTATGGATGTTATAGGCACCTGCACTTCAATGTCGTTGCAGTATGGCGTGCCATTGATAACACTGGTGGACAAGTTCCGGCACGCGAGGTTTGAGCCGTCGGGAATGACGTCAAACAGGGACATACCTTTTGCAAAGAGCTTAATTGATTATATTTTCTGCTGGTTAGGCTGCCAGTTTATACCCGGCTATGCCGAGCAGAACATTCCTAATCGGACGGCAGAAACCAAGGAAAGTAAAAATACGACGACAGCCAGACAGTTAGTCGAAAAGACCAAAGACCTTGCACATAAAATTGCCGAGGTAAAAACCGTGGTAAAGGGCAGGGGAAAGACGGTTTCTGCTGAAGAAGAAACCTCGGTTTCAAAACAGATGACTATACAATCTGTGCCTACCCCGAAAGGCAGATTAGCCAGCATAGCTAATCGAATTGGGGCTCTGGTAAGCTCGGCTGTTTCTGATGAAGCTGAGCCCTTGCAGTCCGAAGCGGCTGTTATGCAGCAATTCAGTTCTCAATTTGAGCATTTTTCCGATGACGCCCCCGCCTGCGATATCTGCGGCGCTATCACCGTACGAAACGGCACCTGCTACAAGTGCTACAACTGCGGAAACTCAATGGGTTGCTCATAGATTTAAAAATGAAATCTTTAAATGTATTTAGGTCTTTGAAAAGTTAATATGAGCCGGTTTGAATCGTGCTAAGCCCACCTTTTTTAAGGTGTTTTTGAAGGGTCGTTGTAAAACGACCGCCTTCACCAGTAGAAGGCTTTTTTGTGGCGGCATGCATCCTCTTGCCTGTATGTAATTAATCCTTTGACCATTGCTTGCTGTTGCCCGCTTCCTTGTAGTCTATTCTTAGGGCATAGATAGAAGCTGGCCAAAACGTCACAAAGATACTGCATTATGTGTTAGTGGTGTAGTGAAAGAACTTTGTTCTTTTCAGCAAGAAGAGAGTCGAATCAACAAGATTATTGATTTGATTAGGCCTTATAATCGCTTAGCACAAAAAGTATTTGGCTTATAGATTCACACTGTGTGAATCGGCCTAGGTTTTCGTGGTTTTTTTAGTAAGAAAGGAGGTTAAAAATGCGTAATGAATATTCTCAGACCGGCTCAGTAAAGGCTATATTTCTGAAATTAACCAGATTCTTATGGATTAAAATCAGCAAATTTGGCAAATTGAGCCTAGTGAGTATTTTGAAGATCAGTAAAAAGTCATTTAAGTGGCTTACCCACCTAAAGTGGGTAAAATTGCTCGAAGCAATTAAACTGATAGTCGAAATCTTGAAAAATATTCATTCTCTTCTTTTCTGTAAACAAACAGCTCACTTTGTACAAGTGGCTATTTAAGGATATGTTGTTGTCGAATAATGCTTAGAGGCGTTCCTCAGATTCGTAATGTCAGACAGTTGTGTCGTCTCCTAAGATGCAATAAGGCAGGCTTGCGGCGCATTTGTGCGCACACCGACGGGTACTATCGTGAATTCACAGACAAAGGAAGGCCAATTGCAGAGCCTTTAGGCCAGCTACGGGTATTAC